>JAGRNJ010000020.1:32448-50978 GCA_020440825.1 Leptospiraceae bacterium
ACCGAAGAAACCTGGCCGGGAGAGGCAGATACATTCTGAACAGTTTGAATGGATGCATAGGCAATTGTATCATCAAATTGTCTAACACCCATGCGAATAATACCTCGAATGCGAAGCGGATTCGTATCACCGTTGGCTGCAACAGAATTTACTGTTCCGGTCATTCTTCCGCCCAGCCTCTGCATTAAGCCTTCACCAATGACAATTACAGAATCGGACTCTTTCAATACTTTGAAATCGCCTTCGATAACACTTTTGTGCAGCGAAGTGACATACTTTTCTTTATCAACGTCAATGCCTACTAAGGTTCCCGGAACACTGAGACGACCATTTGTAAAGATCACCTGTTTAGAGAGTCTTGGCGCATAGGCTACAACCCGTATATCATTGTCCAGTTTTTCGAACCAGCCTTGAACGTTCGTTAAATACTGGTTGTCTCTTTTGCCAGAGGGCGGCGTGAGCCACTTCACTTCTGAATTATTGAAAAAAACATTATCAAAGGTTTCAGGGCTCAATACCTCGTCTCGTGGGGAGATCGTAATATGAGGATTATCATTGATCATCTTCTCAATAAGGTATTCTTGAAACCCGAGCATCATCCCAGAGAAAATAACGTAAGTAGCAGTACCGAGCATAATTCCTATGAAAGTAAGAATTGTCTGCTGAGGACGAGATAATAACTGGCGCAGACTCAAAAACCACATTCTATTTACGCTCAACCAGAATCATATCTGATTCTTTAACGGAATCGTCGAGAATCTCTGCCCATTGATTGTTGATGATACCAATATTCACTTTAACTTTTTGTGTGCGGCCCTCTCTCTTGATTCGAGCAATTCCTTTTTGTATGGAAGCTAAAGGTATCATCAGTACATTTTCTCGACTTGCAACCTGTATCGCAACATCTGCAGTCATATCAGGAAGAATCTCTTGCGGCATATTCTCTACTTCGACATGCACTAAAAAACTGCCCCCCGAAGGGTAAACATGCGTGACTTTTCCCTGTATAACTTTACCTCGAATAGATTCAAATGAGAGCTGTGCGCTTTGGCCTTTGCGAACTCTTATCGCAGATTCCTGATCAAGACCGACAGAGATATATGTATTTTTGAGATTTACCAACCTTAAGATTATTGAGCCCGGCATGACAATTTCATTGCTGTTGAAATACAATCGAGTAACTGTACCCGAGAAAGGAGCTGAGAAAAGCACCCCTTCTTCTGTTATTAACATTTTATCGCCTCGGTTTACCTGCGAGCCCTCGCCGACATATAATTGCCTGATACGGCTCATGATTCCAAGTTTCTGATCAAACACTTCATGGGAGATGACTGTGCCGATACCGTAGATCGCCTCGGTGATGTTTCCCCTCTGCGGTGGTACTTCTGCAAACCGGCTGTAGTAATTTATTCTAATCAGGGCAATTATCGTAACAGCAACTACAAATATGCCGCTGAATAACAGTTTTTTACCATGCAATATTTTTTTTAACATAAGATATAAGAGAATCTATACCATTTTTCAAGTGTGGCAGTCTATGACTATTTACTGAAACTGACAATCTGCCCTGGCAATTATTGAATTGTATCGGTAAAAATACGGATAACGAGGTTCTGTTCTTTTTGATCAATCTCAAAGATTACAAGGTTTTATACTTTACGGTCAAGAAAATAAATCAAATGAGAGTTAATGAGTAAACTTGTACTGATACGCCATGGCCAATCATTATGGAACCTGCACAATCTGTTCACCGGCTGGGTCGATGTCCCGCTTTCTGAGAAGGGAATCAACGAAGCAATGGCTGCAGGGGAAACCCTTAAAAATATGAAATTTGATGTTGTCTATGTTTCAACTTTGATTCGAGCGATTCAAACGGCAATGATCGTCTTGGCAAAAAGTACCTCAGGCAGGGTTCCTGTCATTCTGCATGAAAAATCTGGCGATGCCAACCTGAACAAAATCGCCCAATGGTCAGAGATTTATGGAGAGGGAGCAAAATTGAACACCCTGCCCGTACATTTGGCCTGGCAGCTCAATGAACGCTATTATGGCGAACTGCAAGGTATGGACAAAGATGAAACACGAAAAAAATATGGGGAAGAGCAGGTGCATATCTGGCGAAGAAGCTATGATGTTCCCCCGCCACAAGGCGAATCGCTGAAACTGACTGCAGAGCGTACTATTCCCTATTTTGAATCTGAGATTGTGCCTCGCCTTGAAAAGGGTGAAAATGTATTCATCGCAGCCCATGGCAATAGCTTACGATCAATAGTAATGTATATTGATAAACTGAACGAAGAACAGGTCTTAAAACTGGAAATCGCAACGGGAGACCCGATTCAATATGAATTTGAGAACAAACAATTCACCCGCAAGAAATTCTGAGAAAAAGCCAGCTTATAAAGTACACGTAAAAGCTTATAGCATTCAATTGGGAGATTAGCATGAAAACAAAAATCATTTCTTTACTCTTTTTGACCATATTTGCTGTGAATTGTGGCAGCCCTTACAATACAGAGTTCCCCGCACCAGACCCGAATAAAAAACTGAAAGATATTTATCCGCAGAAAATCAATAACGTTGATTATGAACCCGAATTACTTGATTTCTCAAAAACAGAATATCCTGCTAATTCGATCTATGGTTCAATTGCCAGATACGGAAACTCGAGCATACAGATTCTTCAATTCAAGAGTGATGAAATTTTGGGAGATTATTTCAAGAATGTTATTGTCAAATCATTAGAAAACTACTCGACCAAGTTCTCAGGAAATATCAATGGCAAATGGAGCGCACGCGGCTCTAATCCGGGAAAACTGGTTGCATGGCAAAGTCAGAACTGGGCATTTATTATAACTGCTGAAACAGAAGAAATACTCGATGAGATTATTGAGAAATTTCCCTACATAAGCAAAAATTGAAATTGAGAAGTCTTGTATTTATTATTCTATTTTCATTAAATTGTTCAAGTCTGCAAAAAGATCACTCAAATAGCATTGAATTAGGACCAATAGCGATTAGATCAAACTTAGACTCATCAGTAATTATACTCTGTAAGTTACAGGTACACTATAGTCTGAAAAATTCATACGATGAATTTGCTGATCGAAAAGAAGCACTCGAGCATGGCTTAAGAAGTAAATCAATAGACCACACATTACCAACTGCTAAAATTGAGAATAGAATAAAAGAAAATTTTTTCAAGATTGCAGAGTTGATACTGACAGATACCCATATTACCTCATTAGAAATTAAAAATATTTCGCTTATTCGAGAGTAGGATCGTTGACATCACAAACCCGTTGCTCGAATTGTTCTGTTTATCATGAGTATCCCTGACCCCTCAAAGAAATTCATATTCGGATCTGCAACCTCAAGCTACCAGATCGAGGGCGCATGGAATGAAGACGGCAAATCTGCCTCAATCTGGGATACTTTTTCTCACAAGGGAAAAATAAAAGATAAATCCAATGCAGATATTGCCTGTGATCACTACAACAGATTTCAAGAAGATGTTGAAATCATGGCCCAGCTCAATCTCGATGCCTATCGTTTTTCTATTGCATGGCCGCGAGTTTTACCTCTCGGCACAGGCAAACCTAATGAAAAGGGAATAGATTTTTATAAAAGACTGTGTGATAATTTATTAGAAAAATCCATCCGCCCTTTTGTTACCCTGTATCACTGGGATCTGCCCCAAATACTCGAAGACAAAGGCGGATGGACCAACCGGGATATTATTGAATGGTTTTCTGAATACACGTCTGTCATGCACAACGCGCTGAAAGATCGAGTGAAAGACTGGATCATTCTCAATGAACCATTTGTCTTTATTGTACTGGGTTATCTGTTAGGAGTTCATGCCCCGGGCAGACGAGGCTTCAAAAATTTCTTTCGAGCCTCTCACCATGCAATGCTGGCCCAGGCTGCCTCTGCCCGAATTCTACGCTCATTAGACAGTACTGCCAGAATCGGCACTACTGTTTCCTGTACTGCAACGTACCCTGCCCGGGATAACGAGAAAGATCGCCAGGCAGCTCGTAGATTCGATGCATTCTACAACCGGTTTTATATTGACCCTGTTGTCGGCCGGGGTTATCCGATGCAGGACTTACCGGTACTCAAAAAAATTAAAAAATACATTATGCCAGACGATGATAAAGGTATTCAATTTGATTTTGACTTCTGGGGAATCAATACCTACTCAACTAAACTTGTAAAAAGAAATAGAGTTGTTCCCTGGCTGGGCTACAGAGAGCTGAAAAGAAAATTACCCCGAACCGCAATGGGCTGGGAGATTGATGCGAGGGGAATTCACGATCTCTTAATGCAGTTTGGCAAATACCCCGAAATCAAAGAGCTCTATATTACAGAAAATGGAGCAGCATTTGATGACAGAGTCGAAGATGGCAGAGTTCATGACATGAATAGAATTCATTACCTGAATCAACATATCGATGCAGTACTGAAAGCCCGTGCAAACGGTATCAATGTGAACGGTTATTTCGCCTGGTCACTTATGGATAACTTTGAGTGGGCCGAAGGTTTTCGCCCCCGCTTCGGCCTGGTACATGTTGACTACAAAACTCTGCAAAGAACAATTAAAGATTCTGGATACTGGTACAGAGATTTTATTTCGGGTTTGAAAACAAAGTCTTAAAACCTTCGCCAAGAGCTGTAAAACCTGCTTGAAACCTGTCTAACAAATTGCCCGGTAATTTACCATCTTTTCCGGGGGTTAACCATTCGCCTGCAAACTGGTCATACTGTTTTTCAAGATTGATCAGACGATCTTCAATTTCATCAAGAGCCCGCTTGGCCTTTTCATTGCCCTCATCAAAATTACCGAATTCATATTCTACAACATCATCTCTTATCGCACCTTTAGTCAGCAGGTTCCATTCTACCCGGGCATATTTTTCTGTAAGTGCCAGACGGCCTTCTTTTTCAAGCCTGCGAATACTTACATCTACATGCACATTATTTAAAACCCTTAAAGGACGAAATTTTGAAGCGCGTTCTACAAGATCATGATCTTCTGCCAGTTTCAGGGATTCATCAAACCCGCCTATACGACGGAAAAGTCGACTGGTTATGAATATACAGAAGCCGGCCGCCCGGGGATTCACATCTTGCTGCAGTTTTACCACCAGGTTAGATATCGAGAACATTACCTTGTCAAGTCTGAGATCTGAAATAGGGCGAAACTCACAGGTGGCAAGATCTAGAAAGCGTTCTTCCATTTCGAGAACTGCCTTTTCAAGAAAATTTTCGGGCAACACAACATCTGCATCAAAGAAAAAAAGCAGCTCTCCCGTTGCAACATCTGCGCCGCGATTTCTACCCGGCCCTGGCATACCACCGGGTACCACTTTAGCCCCATATTCCCGGGCAATTTTTTGCGTCTTATCTGTACTGCCGGCATCGGCAATAATTACTTCATAGTCTTTGAAAGACTGCTTCTCAATCGATTGCAATAATAAGGGTAGAAATTTTTCTTCGTTTAATGTTGGTGTGATGATACTGATTCGTGGCATATTACCCTCTCTTTTATTTTATCTTATGGATTTTCAACGTGCACCATGCTATGGCAACTAAAAAAATTAATTTGCTAATCTGTCATATATATAGTGTATATCATTATCTTTAGATTCTGTTATGGTAAACGTTTCTGAAATTTTCTCTGCTATTGAATTTGCATTTGAATTTTCTTCAGCAAAAAGAGATCCGATTATCTCACCTTTCATAACTGGCTTATTTTCCCAGGCCTTCAAGGTAAAACTGACTTGAGGATTCACACTATCTTCGGCCTTTTTTCTTCCCGCACCAAGCTCAACCATCAAATTGCCGAGTGAAGCTCCGTTACAGTCAACCAGAAATCCGGAGTTTTGTGCCAGAACTGGGATCGATTTTTTTTCACGCTGTTTATTGAAATTGTGAATCAGGTCATCCGCCTCTTTCCAATCTACCCCCTGCTCGCTTAGTATTTCTTTATATTTTTGCAGCAACTCTCCCGAAGCCCATTTGCTCAAAATCTGCCCATGCGCCTCTTCCGCAGAGAATTTTCCGGTGATGGCCAGCATCTCGATCATGAGAGCCTGGGTCACAAACACCAGATTATCTATCGCAGATGAAACCGGAGCATGACTGAAAATATGATCTTTAACTGAGATGTGCTGCCGGGCAACCTCATAATATTGGGAACCCGGGGACAGGTATTGCAAAGACTCGATTACCTCATTCAAGTTGCCTGTCTCTGCCCCTAAAGGAAAATTCATGCGAGTGATCAAAGCATGACAGCGGATGCCCGCTGCTTGAGAGGTTTTAACCAAAGAGTCTGCCAACTCGCGAGCTTTCTCAAGGTCAGACATGAAAGCACCGCTTCCGCATTTGATGTCCAAAACCAGAGCATCAAGATCTTCAGTAAATTTCTTACTTAAAATCGAAGCGGTAATTAGACTGATTTCTTCAACTGTTTCTGTTACATCACGAAGAGCATATAGGGTACGATCTGCAGGGGCAATCTCAGAGGTCTGCCCACCTATGAAAGCACCATGGCTCTGCAAGATCTGCATCCGCCTTGCCTCACTCAGTTCATGAGTAAAACCGGGCAGAGAGTGAAGCTTATCAAGGGTTCCACCGGTAAATCCCAAACCACGTCCTGAAATCATGGGAACCTTGAGGCCGAAAGCTGCCATCGCCGGGGCAAGCATGAGAGAGGTTTTGTCGCCAATGCCCCCACTGCTGTGTTTGTCGATCACAAATGATCCCAGAGAACGTAAATCCATACGACTGCCCGAGCGGGACATGGCCAGGGTTAAATCACTGCGTTCCCGGATGTTCATCCCATGGTGAAAAATTGCCATCAGCATGGCCGATGACTGGTAATCGGGGATGGATTTATCTGAAATTCCCTTTACCCAGAACTCAATTTGCTCGCGAGTCAGCTCTTTGCCATCTCGCTTGACACGTAGTATCGATTTCATTTGCATACGGAATAAATCGTAATTACGATAAGACAGTCAAGAAAACATAATGAAACTATTTGGCAGCTACACATCACCCTATGTTAGACGGGTTCGCATTCTGGCGATGGAAAGAGACATCCCTTTTGAGATGATTGACAGTGCCACTGAAAGCGGACAACGAGAACTGCGCGCCCATAACCCTCTCTGGAAAGTACCCGCAGCCGAAATTGACGGTGTGGAATTATGGGATTCACATTCAATCATTCAATTCATTCTCGAAAAGCGGGGCTATGGCAAATTACGCCCTTCCCCACCTGTTGAGAGATGGCGGGAAACCAATCTCATTACGGTTATCGACGGAGCGCTGGATTCAGCAATCAATGCCTTCTACTACGAAAAGGATGGTGCAAAGCCATCAGAAATACTTTATCTCAATAAACAAAAATTGAGAGTGAAAGCTGCTATGGAATTCCTGAGCAGTGAGCTCAATGGTCCCTGGTTTACCCCCGATAAAAACCTCGGCCTTTCTGAAATTTACCTGTATACTGCTCTCGACTGGATGCGTTTTCGAAAAACCTACCCGGTTAGTGAGATTCCTGTCTTCGCTGAATTTCTAGAGGCCCACCAGCTACGGAATTCCATAGCAGAGACATCGCCTCCTGGATAAGATTTGAGTAAAGAAATCCATCCGACCTCAGGCAACCAGAACCTGTTCTATACTTTAACCCCGGAACTTGTGCTTGATGAACTGCAAAACCAGGGATTCGCTTTGACTGGGCACTATTTTGCCCTCAATAGTCTGGAAAATCGGGTATTTGATCTGAAGCTAGAGTCCGGAGAACATATTGTTGCAAAATTTTACCGTCCCGGCCGATGGAACAAGACTCAATTATTAGAAGAGCACACATTTGTCAGGGAACTTTTTGAGGCGGATGTACCAGTTTTGCCGGCGAAAGTCTTACCTCACGGAGATGAGGTGGGTGAAGCAGCTGGTATCTTTTTTTCGGTCTGGCCGCGCATTGGGGGTCGTGAACCGGGTGATTTCACAGACGAGGATTACCTGCGCTTAGGTAGACTTTATGGGAAGTTGCACGCAGTCGGGCAAACGACTGCTATGGAAAACCGTAGCAACTTTAATGCACAGAAAATGATCGCAGACTATTTACCCTGGTTTATTCAAAATATTCCGGAACCATATTTATCTGATTTCTTGAGAATTACCGAAAATGTAACAAATCTATACAATCAAACCGCTAAAGAAGCTCGAACCTGCAGAATCCATGGCGATGCGCATCCTGGGAATCTTCTTGTAACCAAAGAGGGCTTCTTGCTTCTCGATTTTGATGATTCAATGAACGGTATTCCCGCCCAGGATTTATGGATGATGCTTCCCGGTTCTCTTTCTGAATCTCAGCATGAGTGGCATCTACTTCTCGAGGGCTATGAAACCTTTAATTTTCTCGACCGAACAACAACAGAGAATATTATTGAAATCCTTCGTGCAATAAGAATAATCCATTATTCTGGCTGGGTGGGCAAACGGATTGATGACCCTTCTTTCAAAGCGGCCTTTCCTGAATTTGGCACCTCTGGTTATTGGCAGCGTGAAGTTTCTATATTGACCGATCAAATGAGCAGAATTCTGGGGTAATAGAAGAAATCAAACTGTTTCGATTTAAGTTGTTTTTTCTCAAAGATCTTCGACTCGTTTAAGAGCTTCACTTTTTTTGTGGCATGTTCGACCAGGTATTTCTTTGTTTGTTTTCGTGATTTTGCAGTCATTTTCTGCAGAACAGGCAAGTACTTCATGATCGCAATTCTGATTAAATCTGCTATGGAAATCCGTAGCTCAAGAGCTGCCAGTTTTATCTGCTTTTCATCATCTCCATAGAGACACAGCTGCAAACGATGCCCAGTTTTTCGATTTCCTGCAAACGATTGACTCTCGTCTCGCTGCTCCCTGTCGATTTTATGGTTTTGAAGCTCATCGAGTAATCCAAATATACAAAACCTGACCACCCAAGAGAAAGTCGATGATGACCTTTTTCTGATAATTTTAATTTGATTCCAGGTTTCAAAATTGAATAAAACTTCAATTACACTTGCAATATTTTCCTTCAGAGGGTAAGGTGGCTGTTTTCTACAGATCATATATAGGGAATACCTGAAAATCGTTCTTTTGTTTCAATTTTCTGCATTATTTCAATAAAAAATGGTTTGACCGAAGTCATCCAGAGCTGGCGCTTAGACTATGTTTGTAGGGTACGCGAAACTTTTTATCGATATACCGGGCAGTATGTCGCTGAAAGATAAACGATCTGTACTGAGGCCAGTCAAAGAGAAAATTCGAAATGAATTTAATATTTCTTTTGCTGAAGTTGAAGACCAGGATAAATGGCAAAAAGCAACCTTTGGTCTGGCAATGGTCGCACTCAACGAAGAGCTTATTCGAAAAAAAATAATCGAAATAATTCATCAAATTGAAGTTAGAGGTGAAGCAGAAGTCATCGATTCTGATCTTGAAATTTTTGCGACCGACTAAAGACAATTCAATAATGTATAGACAAAACAACAATCATTTCCAGAATAACAAATGAGCAACATAGTTATTACAGGTGCAAATCGAGGCATTGGTTTTGGGTTGGCAAAAGAATTTTCAAAGTCTGGCCATAATGTTATTGGAATCTGCCGAAATGCCTCTAATGATATGCGAAATCATTGTTCAGAAGTACTCGATGGCTATGACCTGACGAAAGAGGAATCTCTGGCCTCCTTGTACGAAAACTTATCGGGAACCAAAATAGATATTCTTATCAATAATGCCGGAATTCTGCAACAGGATTCCCTCAGCCAGTTACCATCAAATTCACTTCTCGATCAGTTTAAAGTTAACGCAATGGCTCCGATCTTATTGACCTCTAAAATTTTGCCTCTGATTCAAAAGCCAGGCAAGGTTATAGTTATCACCAGCAGAATGGGGTCTATTGCAGACAATGGTTCGGGAGGCTATTACGGATACAGGATGTCCAAAGCAGCTGTCAATGCTGCATTTGTATCATTAGCCAGAGATCTGGCATCTTCAGATATACATGTTGCAATTATACATCCCGGTATGGTTGCAACTGAAATGACGGGTCGCCAGGGAATACCGGTCGAAGAATCTGTATCAGGCATTGTCAATCGTATAAACGAGTTGAATGCTTCTTCGAGTGGAAAATTTTATCATCAAAACGGAGAAGAACTACCCTGGTAGTTATAGGTGTTCGATCACAAGCATTGTTGAGTCATCCTGGGCATTCATTTTTCCCATAAACTCATGCATTTCAAGTGTAATTTTTTCCATAAACTGGTCTAAGATCATGCCAGAGTTTATTTTGATTGAATTAAAAAAGCGTTCCTGTCCATAGGGCACTTTCTCTTCATTAACCTGTTCATACATACCGTCAGAAAAAAGAACAACGCGATCTCCTTTTTGCAATTGAACTGAATTCATATAGAATACAAATTCTTCCTGAATTCCGGCCAGCAAACCTTTAGTACTCAGTTGAATAATTTCACCATTATTTTTCAAGAGTATCTGTGGCGGATGGCCTGCCATGCTGAATTCAATCTTCCCGCTTAGGGCATATAAATCACAAACAACACAAGAAAAGAACATATCCTTAAATTTCTGACATATATTTTTATTAAGTTCGATTAGAAAATTATCTACAGAAGTCTGAGGTGAAGATTTTAAAGATTCAAGCTCGCTTTTGATTGCGACGGTCATCAGTGCAGCCTGTAATCCGTGCCCGGTTGCATCTGCGAGAAAAAATCTTACTCGACCAGGTTCCACTTCATAGAAATCATAGAGATCGCCACTGACTTCACCAACTGGGATATAGAGACTTTTCACTTCGAATTGTTCAAACTTCTTCTCGGTTGGCAGAATAGTGCCCTGAATTTTACGTGCAAGCCCAAGATCTCTGTGTAATTCCCAAAGTGATCTATTCAGCTCTTCAGTTCTTTTTTGCACTTTCATCTCAAGCTGTTCATTCACCTCTTTCAGCTGTGCTCCCAGTTTCACAACTTTTTTGAATGAATTGCCGATTCTGAAAATAACCCCTGCCACCAAAGCAAATAGCAAGATCGAAAACACCAGAATATTTACTTCTGTAAAAAAGATAACCCCCATGAGATACATCATGTCAGCAAAGCCCAGGAACAGTACACAGAGATACACAAGACTCAAGAACAAGCTTTGCATATTTTTCTTTTTTTTACTGAACAGAATTTTATTGATAAGTAAAAAAGTAAAAACTAAAATACTTAGAGTACCAAAAGAAATTGAAAATACAGAAATTTTTGCAAAAACCGGTAATGAAAGCAAAATTGTACTAAGAGCAACACCCAAAGCAATCTTGCGATATCCTTTCAATTCAAGTCGCGGGAAAATAGCCTCAGCAAGAAGAACCATTACAACGGGTATTAAAGAAACCAGAATCTGATCGAGTATTCTATTGAGTTCGTATGGAATAAATGTTAATATTTCCATTAGACTGTGCATTCTCAGGTGAGACACCATAAGAAGCAGGCTCAAAAACAGAAACACAATGGTGAGCTTGAGATTCGAAATATCTCGTTTATCAGATAAGAATAGACCTGCATGCAAGAAGACCAGGATAAAACAGATTGCAATCGAACCGACATCAAACAATCTCTGAAAATCAAACTGTTTTCTAACAATTTCTGACGCTCCGATTCTGGGCGATTCTAATATTCCTCCGAAATGGTAACTGTTATTCGAGACCTGTAAGATCAGCTCTGCCGGCTCGACATTCGATGGAACCTGAAAAAAACCCATTGCAGGGGAAGCGTTAATTTCGTTTTCATCAGGTGAAGCAGAGAGCTTACCCTTCGCCAAAATTAATTTTTCATTTATCGAAATCTGGTATGCCCCTCGAATTCCCGCAGTTCGAATCGCCCAGATACTGCCTTGTGCAGATTCAGGAAAGAAGATTCTAAGACGAAAAGTTGAAGCTCCTTGTCCCGATACTCCACGAAAAAAGTCTGATTTGTAGCCAGAGTTTGGCAAACGAAAAAACGGAGCAAATTCAAATTCACTTGCATCTCTGATCCCATCAAGATATTCCCAATCTCCTGAAGTCGAGATTTCTTTTTCAGAGGTATAGGTTCTCAAATCAAGAACACCATTGTAAACCTCAATGCTCTCTATAGAATTAAACGCAGTAAAAAGAATCAATAAGAGAATCTGAACTGTTCTGATACAGACTAAAAAACTTTTACGTTGCCCGATTTTCTTAGCACAATTTAAGGGAAAAATCCACTCTCTTAAAATTGAAAGTAGATTTCTATTGACGCCCTTATTTCGGTTTTTCAATATCTTCTCTAGATGCTCAAACCTTAATTCAGTCTAAACTATAATCTGTTACAGCACCTAATGATGCAGATTGAACTTCATTTCGATATTTGGCCAGAATTCCCCGGGTAATTTTTGATTTGGGCCTTTTCCAGGCAGCTTTTCTTTTTTTCAGTTCACTCTCAGGAACTAAAAGGTTGATCTGCATTTTCTGGGCATCTATTTCGATGGTATCCCCGTTTTTTACCAGCGCGATAGTACCGCCATCATAGGCCTCGGGGGTAATATGGCCAACAACAAAACCGTGAGTACCGCCAGAAAACCGGCCATCTGTTATTAAGGCTACTTCTTTGCCTAACCCTTTACCCATTACCGCAGAAGTCGGGCTCAGCATCTCCCTCATTCCAGGACCACCCCGTGGACCTTCATAGCGAATGACCAGTACATCGCCTTTCTTAACAGTTCCATCGAGAATCTTGGGCAGGCATTCTTCTTCTGAATTAAAGACCCTGGCTTTTCCCTTGAAGTATGTTCCTTCTTTTCCTGAAATTTTTGCTACGCTGCCCTCGGGGGCAAGATTCCCGTAACAGACAACCAGGTGACTTGTTTTCTTAATGGGATTTTCAAAAGCATTGATAATTTCCTGATTGGCCGGGTATGGCTTTACATTTTTCAAATTTTCTGCAAGTGTTTTGCCGGTCACAGTAAGGCAATCGCCATGCAGAAGACCTTTCTCAAGCAGCATCTTCATGAGCGGTAAGGTTCCGCCAATTGCAACCAATCTAGACATGGCAAATTTTCCACTGGGTTTCAGGTCGGCCAGCACCGGAACTTTTTTTCCCAGCCGGGTAAAATCATCGAGTGTCAATTTAACATTTGCTGTATGTGCTATTGCCAGTAAATGCAACACTGCATTCGTTGAGCCACCCAGTGCGATCGTAATTACAATTGCATTTTCAAAGGCTTTTTTAGTCAGAATGTCAGATGGACGAATGCCCAGCTTTAGCATATTTACAACAGCTTGCCCTGCTCTCTCACAATCTTCTTTTTTATCATTTGAAATTGCATTTTGGGCACTTGAATTCGGCAGGCTCAATCCCAATGCCTCAATAGCTGAGGCCATTGTATTGGCGGTATACATGCCACCACATGATCCGGGACCTGGTATAGATTTCTCTTCTATTTCTTTTAGACCTTTATCATCTAATCTTCCATTGGAGTATGCACCGACGGCTTCGAAAACTGACACGATATCGAGATCTCTTCCGTCTGAATGACATCCGGGCAGAATGGTTCCGCCATAGACAAATACCGCAGGGCGGTTCATTCGAGCAATCGCCATAACACATCCGGGCATATTTTTATCACAGCCTCCTATGGTTACAAAACCGTCAAAACCCTGTGCGCCTACAACTGTTTCGATTGAGTCGGCAATTACTTCCCGTGAAACCAGACTGTATTTCATACCTTGGGTTCCCATTGAAATTCCATCAGAAACTGTAATTGTATTGAATATTACACCTTTTCCGCCGGCAGCATTTACACCTTTTTCGGCCTGTTCGGCCAGCTTATTTATATGCATATTGCATGGGGTTACCATTGACCAGGTGCTTGCGACACCAACTACTGGTTTATGAAAGTCTTTATCAGTGAAACCTACTGCCCGTAGCATGGCCCGTGAAGGGGTTCGATCTACACCGTCAACGACCTGCCCTGAAAATCTGCGTGTGTCTGTTTTACTGTTTGAATCTTTGCTCATAATTGGTACCGTTAAGGCGATATACTTGCTCGACTTTGTCTGTAAAACTAATTTTCAGTTTGAAACGCGCCTCGATGGAAAACATCCTGATTTTAA
Source organism: Leptospiraceae bacterium (assembly GCA_020440825.1). Taxonomy (GTDB): domain Bacteria; phylum Spirochaetota; class Leptospiria; order Turneriellales; family Turneriellaceae; genus JAGRNJ01. Next base: position 46,631 of record JAGRNJ010000020.1, read on the forward strand.
GGAAGACAAGCAGAAGCCTCAATTCACACCTAAAATTCTACTTGACAATACGAATAAACTGTAAGATCGTCGAGGGCGCTTTGCGCACACTATGCGTATACCATTTGAAAATCTCTAATTTTCAATTTCCTTGACAAAGGGAGGGTATCGCATGTTAAACTTTCAAAATCTTAAACCACTTATTGTAGAAAATTTATTCTCTGAAATTCATATTTCTATTCCACATAAAAAAATCATCTGTTTGACTGGTCCCAACGGGCATGGGAAGACGACTTTATTGAATGCCATTCACTATGCGGCTAACAAGAGTTGCAAAGTTAAGATATTAAAACAGGCAGAATATAGTTCTGACCCGGTAAGTGCTGGTCAAGATCGAATGAGACAAATCGAAGCTATATTCTGTGATTCTTGTGAAATCGACAACAGTAAGCAGCAATTGATTCTACTCGACGAGCCGGGAAATTTTTTAGATGCAAACAATCTGCAAAAACTACTGAACTATTTGAAAAAAAACGGAACTTATCTTCTAGTGGTTACCCATGACATAAGATTGCTTGAGCATGCAGATATCATTTACTATCTCGAAAATGGTAATCTACACAAATATACCGGAAACTACAGAATTATGCAGACCATTCGAAATTCCCAGATCGAGTCATCCCAAAGACTTTTAAATCAATCTTTACGTGAAAATCGCAAATTAAAGAGAATGCAGACTGAAATAGCTGCCAGGCAGTCAAAGCGAACTCTGCGTACCGAAAAATGGGCCAAAGGACAAAGCATTCCAAAATCTTTTGTAAACAAATGCCGAGAGCAGGCACAGATAACTGCTGCAAAATTAGAAAAAAGCAGTCAAAGAAAGTTACAGGTCCAAAAGACAAAGACCACTGAATTAAAAGAACGTGTGAGAGATCAAGGTCGACAGTTTATTTTCAAATTTCAAGATTTTATCTCTGGAGCTCAATTAGAATTCGAAAATGTTAACCTCAAACATGAAAATAAATTCCTATGGAGGTATGACCTAAATATGCAGGTTTCGGCAGGAACAAAGATCGGCATTACAGGTGAGAACGGAACCGGCAAAACAACTCTTCTCAATGCAATTGCAGGACAGCTAGGAAGTGTGACAGGTGCAATCAAGGTGAATGGAAACCATTTCTATCTTGACCAGCACATTCAGAAGATACCACTTTATAAGAGCTGTCGACAATGGTTAATGGAAAGTGGCGAGACCAATATATCACAAATGAACAGTCTAGCATACCAGGCAGGATTTTCCCTCAGTGATCTGGATTCAAAACTGGAAACTCTAAGTCAGGGTGAAAAAGTAAGAATTGCATTGTTGTTTGCTCTTTTGAACAAACCTTCTCTTTTGCTGCTCGATGAACCAACGAATCATCTAGATCTTCTTGCACGTGAAAATCTGATAACACTCTTAAAGTCATACACAGGTACCATGCTGGTAGTAAGTCATGATCTCGATTTATTGAATCGATTGGAATTAGATGAGTGGGTGAGACTGAATTCTTAATTGACAGAACAAACCGAATTGGTTCATTATTTTGCATGAAATCTGAAGACCTCAAAACCTACACGTCTACTCAATTAGAACTGGTTTACCGCACTCCGTACCCTCAGCAGAATATTCCGCGGGGAATCTGGAAAGGCAGAATGCTTGCCCGAATAGATTCGAAAGGCGGCCGTAATGTACTTCACCAGATCTGGCAAGGAGTACTCTTTGATCTACTGCCCTATGGTCTTTGGTTTGATGGCAAATCATCAGGAGCCTGGTATTTTTTTACGGAGGGCTTGCGTCTTGGTGAATTTAAAATCGTAAACGGGAAATCCAGATTTCGAGACACAGAGTGCCTGCAGATGACATATGAGAAAGCCAGACTTCCCTCATTGGTTAAAAATCTATTGTATGATGAACTGAAGTGGATTTCAGCAGATCTAATTCTGGGACTCGGGGCAATGAATTTTGAAAAAGGAGAAGGAGATCAGTTTTTTTTCCTGCTTGAAAAGGTAAACGAGCCAGAAAAAGTTTAACTGGCACGTTATTTGGTTTGCGCAATGCTGAAACTTGAGAAGAGAGCCATCCGCCTGGTTTTACATATTCCAGAACAATCAAACTTATTCAACAGAAAAAAACTTTTGAACTTTTCAAACCAGTAGACGTCAAATAAAAGGTTAATCGAGAGCCGGGAGGCTGAATTTCGTTTTGCGCTGCACAAGTCTCAAGCAGAGCGCAAAAGATATTTTGAAGCTGAATATCCCGGGAGAATTTCTTCAAAGGAGAAGGAGAACAAACATGAAACAAAAAAACATCCGCAAAATAGCAGGTATGCTGGCATCGATGACTGCCATAATAGTATTATTATCTATTTTACCTTCGTCAATGACAGTCGGTCAAAGTTTCGAAGAACGTCGTCAGGCGATTCTAGATAAAACGAAAAACACCCAGGCCGATCTAGAAGCAATGCGCAAGCAAATTCTAGACAAGAACCTTGAGTTTCAGGTAAAAATTACCGAAGCCATGAAACATAAAATGGAAGAAATTACCGGTCTGGTGCCTCCCTCAAGACGTGAGCTGGAGCGTGAAGCAAAACGCAAAGCAGCAGAAGAGAAGCGCAGACAAGAAGAAGAACGCCGTAAAGAACGTGAGATGGCTAAAAAAGACGAAGCTGATCCTGAGAAAAAAGAATTTGAAGAAGAACAAAAGAAAAAAGAAGAAGGAAACTCAGTTCTCGCCCAATGCAGTGCCGGGGCAAATTCTTTTAACTGGCGGGATGCCGGCTACATGACTCCCGTTCGTAATCAATTAGGTTGCGGAAGTTGCTGGGCCTTTACCGCTGCCGCTGCTTTTGAAGGAAATTTCTATATCATGAACAAAGAAAGTTCCGATACTTCTGAGCAAAGTATGCTGGAATGTACCGGGGCGGGTTCTTGTAATGGCGGATGGTATGCTGGTGTGTTTGATTACATGCGCAACGTATCGATTCCCACAGAATCTGACAATCCTTACAAGGCTAAACAGGGTGTCTGCAAAGTGGCCAGCTCAACTCCCTATATGACTGTTTCGTCGGGTTATGTGATCACCCAGAGCAGATTACCCTCCACCACAGAAATTAAAAATGCGCTTTGCAAGTATGGTCCACTGGCTTCAACCTTAAAAGTTACCCCACTGTTCCAGGCTTATGCTGGCGGGGTTTACAATGAAAAAGCTTCTTTGAAAGGCCCATCTGATGTGAATCACGGTATCGTGATTGCAGGCTGGGACGACAGCAAGGGAGCGTATCTGATAAAGAACTCCTGGAGCAAAGACTGGGGTGAAGACGGCTACGCCTGGGTTGGCTATAAATCTATTAACGTAGGTTATGGTTCAATGTGGGTAATGTCTAAAACTAAATAAGATGAAATGGGCACCCGATATTGACGAACGACAATATTGAGCGTGCCCACATAGCAGTAGCCGGGGCAGGCTATGCAGGTTTTTCTGCAGCATTGCAGCTTAGAAAGTCTGCCCCGAATATCAAAGTAACAATACTAGATCGACGCACAGACTTTTTGCGCGTCACCCACCTTCACAAGACTGTCTATTCTTCTCTCAAAGACTGGCAAATACCATTCGCTGAGTTATGTAAGCGAAATAATTTTGATTTTATCGAGCATGATTGCAATTTCGATGAGAAAGTTTTAACAGAATTTAATGATTCTGGTAAATTAAACATTCGAAATACACAGTATGAATTTTCCGCACTGATTGTTTCTACCGGTTTTCAGTCTGCGATTCCTTCGCCCCCCGGGGTGTGGGATATTGAAAGATTATCCCGGGAAGATTTTCATGACTTTCTCAAATCAATTGCAGCAGAACAAAAGCCGCAAGAATACGTTATTGTAGGCGCAGGCCCGACTGGTCTGCAATTCTTATTTGAACTGAAAGCGAAAGCAGCAGCAGGCTCACGCATAAGTCTGGTCTTTTTAGATAAGCGACCCTTGAGCAATTACCCGGCATCATTTTCAGATTATGTTCTCAAAAAACTTGAACAAAGCAATATTGAAGTTTATGCAGAATCGAAACTCATTTCTGAAGAGAATGCATTATTCATAGAGGGTAAAATTAAAAATCAAATCAGTCGAGATGCCATAGTACTATTTTTAACCGGGGTAAAACCTTCTCCCATGCTGTTCTCGTGTGATGCTTTCGGGCGTGTATTGCTTAAAGATCAGCTGCTTGAAAAAGTTTTTTCTGCCGGCGATGCTTCAAAATTTTCGGGCAACGGCCTCAATGCAATGACAGCCCAGGCTGCAGTAAGAAAAGGCCGTCTGGTAGCCGAGAACATTCTCA
>JAGRNJ010000021.1 GCA_020440825.1 Leptospiraceae bacterium
CAATGATGTCTGAATTACCAAACTCTTCGGCAATGTCTACGACAAGCTTTTCAATGTGGGCTGGTGTTCGATGGGGTGAGCTATGAGGGCGCCTGCTTTTATTTTTCAAGGTTGTTACGTCAAATTCTGAGGCAACTAAACGCTTTAACCAGTCATATAAAACTTTTCGGGAAATGCCAAACTGGATTGCTGTTTTCTTGAAATTCTTTGAGCGCATTGCAGCTAGCAGTAATTCACCCTTTCGCCGGATTTCGGGATCACGGGCATAGCATAAGTTTTTGTGTAGTCGGTCTATGGAATCTTTGTAATCTTTCATTGGGGTTCCTCATGTTTGATTTGTTGCAAAACCAAGCTGCGGGAGCCCCACTCATCGAAAACACTTCAAGTAAAGTGTAACATATCTCTTCGGGTTTAAGAGACAGATTGCAGACTAAACCTTGACGGCTCACTACCGCCTCAATTTTTAACTCCATGTCAAAATATCCGCATCTGTTAAAACCTCTCGATCTGGGTTTCACAACCCTGCCCAACCGTACCCTGATGGGTTCTATGCACACTGGTCTCGAAGATGTCGAGGGCGGTTATGATAGAATGGCTGCTTTCTATGCTGAACGGGCAGCGGGCGGTGCAGGTTTAATTGTTACAGGTGGTATATCTCCCAATGAAGCCGGTAAAGTCAATCGCGAGGGTAGCATTCTGATGACATCAGAAGAGGCGGCAAAGCATAAACCGGTTACGAAAGCAGTGCATGATGCAGGTGGTAAGATTGCCATGCAGATTCTGCACACCGGACGCTATGCCTATCACCGGGGAGCAGTCGCTCCGTCTGAAATTCGAGCTCCCATCAATGCGATTAAACCTCATCCCTTGACGCATGACGAAATATTGCAAACAATAGAAGACTTTGCAAATTGCGCAGCCCTGGCCCGCGAAGGCGGTTATGACGGGGTTGAGATCATGGGGTCAGAGGGCTACCTGTTAAATCAGTTTATTGCCAAGCGTACCAACCACCGTACAGATGAATGGGGAGGCAGCTATGAAAATCGCATTCGCTTTCCTCTCGAAGTATTAAAAGCCGTACGGGCAAAAGTGGGTAAAGATTTTATCATAATTTATCGTCTCTCGATGCTTGATCTGGTAGAAGGGGGCAGCACTCACGATGAAGTGGTAGAGCTGGCCCAAAAGGTTCGTGATACCGGGGTAGACATCATCAATACCGGCATTGGCTGGCATGAAGCACGAATACCGACGATTGGTCAGGTTGTGCCCCGCGGTGGTTTTGCATGGGTAACCCGCAAACTGAAAGAAAAACTTCCTGGTATTCCACTGGTAACCTCTAACCGAATCAATAAACCCGAAGTGGCAGAAGAAATTCTTGCCCGGGGTGACGCAGACATGGTCTCAATGGCCCGCCCTTTTCTCGCTGATTCTCATTTTGTAAAAAAAGCAGCTGAAGACAGAGCCGACGAGATCAATACCTGTATTGCCTGTAACCAGGCCTGCCTTGATCATGTCTTTCAGGGAAAAGTTGCGAGTTGCCTCGTAAATCCGCGCGCCTGTTATGAAACCGAAATTGTAATCAAACCTGTGGATACCGGTAAAAAGAAAAAGATTGCAGTGGTGGGTTCTGGCCCGGCCGGAATGTCATTCTCAACAACGGCTGCCGAAAGAGGTCACGATGTGACCCTGTATGAAGCAGACAATAAAATTGGCGGGCAACTCAATATTGCTAAGGCCATCCCAGGTAAATATGAATTTGATGAAACGATTCGTTATTTCAAACGGCAGATGGAGATCACCGGAGTCAAAGTACAGCTCGGCAAGAAAGTAACCGCTGCAGAACTGATCGCTGGTAATTACGATGAAATTATTCTGGCAACCGGGGTACATCCACGAATTCCTCCCATTGAAGGGGTGAAAGACAACCCGAAAGTATTGACCTATATTGACGTTCTATTGCATAAAAAGCCGGTTGGTCAGAAAGTGGCAGTAATCGGTGGCGGAGGGATTGGCTTTGATACATCTTTATATCTTACCGAGATAGATGAAAAAGAAGTTGAAGATCCTTCTTTGTTTGCAGATGCATGGGGAATCGACCAGAAGATTGAAATCGAGGGTGGTTTGACCCCGAACCATACCCTGGCAAAACCCAAACGTCAAATTCATATGTTCAAACGCAGTAAGGGAAAGTTTGGCGGCTCACTAGGCAAAACCACAGGCTGGATTCACCGCCTCACCCTGGAGCAGCGCGGTGTAGAGCAAACCCCATCCGTAACATACGATAAATTCGACGATGCAGGCTTACATATTACAGTGAAAGATGAACAGAAAACTATTGCTGTAGACAATGTCATTCTCTGTGCCGGCCAAATTTCTAACAGGGATTTACTGGGCGAGCTTGAAGCCGCAGGCAAAAAAGTACACCTGATCGGTGGCGCCGATGAAGCTGCTGAACTCGATGCTTTTAGAGCTATATCGCAAGGCACCAGGCTGGCAGCAGAACTTTAAATTAAAAAGCTTAATATAGAGTAAAAAGCTACTTGACAACTAACTTGACTAAGTTAAACTAAGTTCATGATAGCCAATACTCATGAAACAAAAACTCATTTGTCAAAATATCTTGAACGGGTTGAAACGGGCGAAGAAATTATCATCGCCCGTTCGGGAAAGCCTGTTGCAAGATTAGTGCCCATGAATTATGGTAATAAAGCAGTCTCACGTGATTCAATGTTCGAAAAATATGCAAATAAAATTTCACTGCAGAATGATTGGGACAGCTGGCCAAAGGGTTTTTTAGAAGCCATGAAATCGAATTTACCAGTTTTATAGATTGTAAAATTTGATCTGCTTATGAAATGGCTGCTCGACACACATATCATTCTCTTTGCAATGAGCAATTCAAAAAAACTGGGGGCGGCAGCCCGCAAGATTTTATTGAACCCCGAAAACCAGCTTCGCTTTAGCGCCGCTTCACTCTGGGAGATATCCTTAAAATCTGGCATGGGCAAACTAGATGTTGAAATTGAGGTTGTCGAAGAATACTGCCGGGAATATGATATTGGTATTCTACCTGTATTACCACAGCATATTAGAGATCTCAACAAGGTAAGTACGGTACACCCAGACCCATTTGATCGGTTATTGATTGCCCAGGCAGAAAGCACGCCGATGTATCTTCTTACTCAAGATGAGACTATTTTGAATATTTGCAATATGGCAAAAGCAGGATAGATTTGTTTCGCATTTTTATAGGATCAATTTAATGCCTCACATTTTGCTGTTCATATAAGCAGGAAAGTCAAAAACAATCTGAAAATGATTAGATCAAAATTAAGAGAAAATTAGAGATCGCTTCAAGAAAATAACATATGAACACTTCAAATATTAAGTGCTTTTAAGAAATCATCTGCCTTACCAATATTCAACCACAATGTTTTTTCTTTCGTTGTGGGGTTGTCACGATAGACGATCTTAATGTTTCCAGATTTAAGAAAACAGGTTACCTTTTCAGCTGAAACAATATCTTCTTTTCTAATCAAAGTATTTACTGCAATCAATGCATTGCTAAAAACCAGAACCCGAAATGGCAATCCGCGATAGCGCAGTCCGTTTACATACCCTCCCATCGATGATGTTCTCAAGAGAGGCGGGGGGTTCGAATCAATAAATTGCTGGCACTGGGCTCTTCCTTGCCGCCAGAGCTTCCACAAAATAAAAAAAACCAGAGCCATAAAAGGCAATGGTAGAAAAGGCAGCAGGTTCTCGAGATCCATAATATTAAAAGCAGTGCAAAACTATTCTGAATATCAATCAAAAGTGACAACAAATTTGCCAGACGATGCCCTGCTCTCAAGCATGCGATGCACTTCTGAAATTCCAGAAGCGGGCATCGCATTAATTTCAACAGTCGAAATCTCTTTGCTTTCAAACAGTTTCAAAAGTTGATTCATCTCGGCTTCAAATTGCTCAATGTTATCTCTGGCTACTGCGAGCATATTCACGCCGTAAAAACCTCGGGATTTCATCATCAAGTCAACCACTGAAAAGGTGAGCATGCTGAATGCCTCGGTAATTAAATTTGGTAATTTCAACAATGAACGATCTGAAAATGTGGCAGCCCCGTACCCGACAACCCGACCGTGGGGTAGCAGCAAATCAAGTTCTTTCTTGAACTGGGAACCACCAACAGAGTCAAGAATAAGGTGGATGCCTTGCGGTGCCAGAGATTTTATTTTTGTAAAATAATCTTCACCGCGATAATCAATGGCATGGTCAACCCCGAGTTGCTTTAACTTTTCAATTTTTTTTGGCCCGCCAGCAGTGCCGAAAATTTCCAGCCCGGCATATTTTGACAATTGTACCGCAGCTTGTCCCACCCCCCCGGCAGCAGCATGAATGAGAATTTTATCTCCCTTTTTAATAGAACCGGTTTCAAAAATGGAGTGCCAGGCAGTTACATAATTAACCGGAATAGAGGCCCCCTGCTCATAGGTCATATAATCGGGAAGTAAGAATGTTGTACGCTCATCTGCGATAGCAAATTCAGCATAGCCACCAAACAAAGTCAGTGCGAGCACTTTGTCATTATTTTTAAATTTTGTTACACTGCTGCCCACCTGCACAACCTCTCCCGCAACTTCATAACCAGGAATAAATGGCATTTTAGGGGCATCTGTATATTGACCTTTGCGCGCCAGTACATCCGCAAAATTCACGCCGAATGCCCTGGTTCGAATAAGTACCTGACTTGGGCCCGGCGATGGGGTCTCCCATTCTCTTATCTGCAGACTTCGAAAATCGCCGCTTCTCAAGATCGGTATCGCTTTCATAGTCGATCTATGCTTTGTTTTAACCTTATGTCAATGAATATTAAAAAACGATTGTGATTGAATATCGATTATAATAAACGTACTCATGAAATTAATTCACCCGAAATCAGATACATTTGAGCATCTGGATGAAAAATCCCGAAATATAATGCTCAAGACAATAGAGTTTTTCGAAAATAAAGGTCTCAAAAAACTGAAAGCAGATGATCATGCCAGAGTCTGGTATGCCGATTTTCTCGAATTTGTAAAAAAAGAGAAGGTCTTTGCTACCCTGATGACCCCCAAAGGCTACGGGCCGCAAGATTCCAGATGGGATACGTTTAGAATCTGTGATTTCAATGAAGTGGTTTCTTTCTACGGGTTAGCCTATTGGTATACCTGGCAGGTAAGCATGCTGGGCTTAACCCCTATCTGGATGAGCAATAACGAGAAAGTAAAAAATAAGGCCGCCCAGCTTTTACAAGACGGAGAGATCTTTGCTTTTGGCTTATCAGAGAGAGCCCATGGTGCCGATTTAATTTCCAGTGAAGTCACCCTGCATCCTCAGGATGACGGTACCTATAAAGCAACCGGGCGCAAGTACTATATCGGCAATGGCAACAAAGCGGCATTGGTTTCTACTTTCGGCAAGATTGCCGGTACTAAAGATTATGTCTTTTTTGTTGTGAGTTCAACCCATGAAAAATACAAATGTATTCAAAATGTAACCGCATCACAAAACTATGTGGCTGAATTTGAACTGCTGGACTATCCCATTACAGAAGATGATATACTGGCTAAAGGCAGAGAAGCCTGGGATATGTCACTTGCAACAGTAGCACTTTGTAAATACAACCTCGGCTGGGCATCTGTTGGCATTTGCACTCATGCTTTTTATGAGGCCATCACTCATGCATCTAATCGGGTACTGTTTAATCATGCAGTTACAGAATTTACCCATATCAAGCAACTGTTTGTAGACGCCTATTCAAAACTGATGGCTATGAAACTGTTCGCCCGTAGAGCGGCAGACTATATTCGCTCGGCTTCTGAAGCAGATAAACGCTATCTACTCTATAACCCGATGGTGAAAATGAAAGTAACCATGCAAGGTGAAGAGGTGATCAATTTGCTCTGGGATGTTATTGCTGCAAGGGGTTTTGAAAAAGATCTCTATTTCGAAATGGCTGCTAGAGACATTCGGGGATTACCAAAACTCGAGGGTACAGCCCAGGTGAACATGGTTTTAATTATAAAGTTTATCGAAAACTTTTTATTCAACCCGGCCGAGTTTGCTGAGGTGCCGATCAATAATTCAAAAGATAATGACAGCTTTATGTTCACACAAGGGGCAACAAGCAAAGGACAGAACCGAATCGTATTTCATGATTACAAAAAAGCATTCGGACTCTTCAAATTGAAAAACCTCGAGATCTTTCTGCAACAGGTAGATGCCTTCAAAGAAATGTACAAGAATCATCCGCCGAGCAAAGAACAAAGTCGGGATCTCGACTTCATGCTTATTCTGGGAGAGATTTTTACACTTATCCCATATGCACAGTTAATCTTAGAAGAATCCCACCTGCAAAAAGTTGACCCGCAGATTGTAGACCAGATTTTTGATTTTCTAATTCGCGATTTCTCAAAATATGCGATGATGATTTATACCAAAACCAGCAGCACAGATGAACAGATGAAACTGTGTTTACAGATGGTTAAAAAACCCGAGAAAAATCAGGAACGATATGAATCTGTACTCAACAAACATGTCTATTCTTTGAATGGACAATATAAAATGAATGATGGATAACTGCGTAGAAGATCTGGAATTTTAGTACAGCTATTTTTTTGTTTTGGGAGAAAAATGCTCGGCAAAAAAAAATGTCGCTAAGGGAAAGTCTTTAAAAAGACTATAAGCCCCGGGATATACAAGGGTACGGTCTTTGGTTTCATAAGCCTTAAAAATAAGTTCTGCCAGTTCTTTGCTGTTTCCGGTTGGTAAAATTTGAGAAGACAAATTATTTTCTATCTGGCGTCGAACCTCTGACTCAAGGTTGGTGGCAATGGGCCCGGGGTATACAGTTGTAACATGAATTGAGTCATCTTTTAGTTCATTTCTCACAATTTCACTGGCAATACTTAGCCCTGCTTTTGCAGCGCTATAAAATGCGGAACCAGTGATTGGGGTAACGCCAGCCATACTGGACACATTAATAATATGACCACCTCCATTTTTCATTAAGGGAATCGATAATTGCATAAGCCTTAAAGGCACATGTAAATCTAACACTAGCAGCTTCTCTGCCTTCTCCCAGGGAGTTGTGGCCAGAGATTGCAAGAACATTATCCCCGCATTATTTATCAGTACATCCAGAGAGTTTGCATTTTTCATAAAATTTTGAATTAATTTGGGCAGGCCATTGATGTCTGACAGGTCTTGTTGGTAAGTTACAACCCGGTTTTCCTGTAGTTCTGCCTGCAATTCATGCAGCCCCTCAGCATCTATATCAACCAGGTGCAAGATGGCATTGCTTTTCTGAAAAAATACACGGGCCAAGTCGCTCCCAATACCATTTGCAGCCCCTGTAATCATAACATTCATAGAGGTATTTTATTGTGGTTCTTTGAATAGTCAATATAAATAAGCCCGGGAGTTTTGCCGGGCTTAATTTCTTAGCACGATTGTTTTTCTTTAGAAATTCAACCCGATGCTCATTTTGTAGAAATGTTCTTGAGTTGTTGGTCCTAAGACATCTAAGCCGCCAGCAAAACTCAACGAGGCATTGTTATCTGGCAGATTAACTGACAGATAGGGACCTATCCAGGAATAGTTTGTGTTCCATGTTCCGGCACTGGTGCTGCCAGTAGGATACGCAGTATTGATCAGCTGTTCCCAATGCACACCAACTGAGAAGTTTTTATTGATCACATAACCTGCGCTGGTCCAGTAGTGTAGAAAGTCGTTTACTGTACCCCTATGATCAGCACCAGCAAACATTGTCTTATAGAAACCGGCATACACATTTGCTTCAAACATTCCATCATTGTAGGCAACCGTCAGGTTCGGTACAATCGCTTCACCAAGCGTTGCTCTTCCGTTTTGTGACTGCAGGTTACCGCTAAGCACACCAACATATAATGAAACTGATAGAGCTTCTACCGGGGTCAATGTAACACCACCACCGAACTCAGTCCATGGGGCACCACCACCGCCACCAGTTGCTGTATTACCGGTAGTAAATCCGTTGGTCGTCCAGAACAAACCGTAGAAGTCAAGGCTCAAAGAGTCTGACAGAGGGATACCCGCGCCTGCCAAAACATTGAAACCAAAGAAAGCGTCTGTGTTAAAAGCAACACTGAAAGACGTTTTATCATTATCTTGGGCGTGAACTGACGTTGCAAGACTTACAGCGATCAATGCGCTGAGAACTAATTTCATTAGTTTTTTCATTTTTTTCTCCTGATTCTTTTTTACGATTCTTATTTCTTTGAATCGCTTGGCATACGAGAGCAACCGGCATGCCAGAGCACACTGCGCTCGATCTGAAAAATTGAGATCAGGAAATAAATGAAATGAATTAAATTTAATTTATTTGATTAAAAGATAAATTTATCTAAAGAATTTATAATAAAACTGTCAGATCTATGCATCGAATTTGTCTGAAAATTGTCATGCCTTTATCATTAGGCTGTCGGCAGGAATAATCTTTTTTTATTTTCAAGGTAGCCGGCTGCTTTTTACTGTGGTATACTTTCAATGTATTGCTTTCACTTTCATTAGGCGACTGCCGCGAGACCCGGTGGTCGCATTCTTTTTTCTTTATGTTTCCTTAAGTAACCTCTGAAAAAGTCCCTCTATTCACTTATCCAGAGGTAATTCCGCGCTAAACGCGCGGAAAAACATCTATGTTAGCTTATTTTTTCAGCACTCAACAGTAATCGAGAGGGCTCGGCAATATAGATTCTGTATCGCTCACCTTCCTTAAATTTTCGTGTTAGAGCATTGCTGCAGTAAACATATTCATTATCTAAATATAATCGCACACCTGCACGCGCAGCTTCATATCGTGCAGAACCTTCAATGGCAATTACTCTTGAAGAACCGCGAAAAATTTTCAACAAACTGAGAAACATACTACCTGCGATGAAAAACGTCACAATACTGACTATGATGAAAAAGATAGACATCCCCAAATATTTTGATAAACCATTGACAGCCATAAAAACACCAAATGTTAAAGCTGCGATTATAAAAACCATAGTAAGTGCCATTTCTTTTTTTACCTGGCGCAATTGTTCCGGTACAACTTCTCCCCTTTTATTCGCTTCAATGTTTTCTTTTTTATTCCAGTATGTTGCCATATTCTCCTCCCGGTTTCACAAATAATCGATTTACTGAATACGACAATCAGTTTTTAAGTATGCAAATACCGAATCACAATATTTTGCCAGGATAAAAGGCGACACAACTATGGGTGGCCTATGTGCAACAAAAGAGGAAGCTCTTAGATACCTGTACAAAAATTTTGAGTTCTACAGATCATCTGGAAAATTTATGCCAAGTCCAGGTTCCGCGCCTTCGATTTCTTTTGCGTCGATTAAAGAAATTTTACAATATTCAGACCTTTCCAGGCTGAATTCATGCTTCCGTTTTCCAAGCAGCCCATAAGGAAGGCCAAGGTGTTCACAAAGCTCTCGCTGTGTCTTTCCAGTTGAGAGAAGCAGCTAGCAGCATTCTTTTTGAATTCAACATCATAATCCTTTCGTTTCATTGTAACCTCCAAATTTACATTGTTAGGCTACCTGTCTGTCCGGAAAATTGGGGGAGCTACATACTGGAGTCATATTCAATGAGAATGAAAAGATTTAATTCAAAATTGGTTCTTGGTAGTATTGCTTAAACATCAGTTAAGAATTCTCTAATCTTACTTGACACCCTATATCAAGTAATCTTGATGCCCTTATGCCCAAAATGAAGTCGAACAGGTCTGCCATGAAACGGTTCAAGGTTACTGCTTCAGGACGTTTAAAGCGCTCTAAGGCCAATAAAAACCATATTTTAACCAAAAAAGACCCAAAACGTAAAAATCAACTCGCACAGGCCACTTACGTGGCAGATGTAGATGAGCCACGCATTAAAAAAATGCTGCTCATGAGCTAAAAATAAAGAAAGGACACACCTATGCGCGCCACCAGCGGAACCATACATAGCAAACGCAAAGCTAAAATATTCAAAAAGGCCAAAGGCTTCAGAGCCGGCCGTAAAAGACTCTACCGGACCGCAAAAGATGCGGTGATGAAAGCCGGAAATCTCGAGTATGTGGGAAGAAAATTAAGAAAACGTGACTTTCGAAGCCTGTGGATTGTGCGGGTGAATGCAGCTTGTAGATTGCAAGGCATCAGCTACTCACAGTTTATTCATGGTTTAAAGAAAGCAAACATTGAATTGAATCGCAAAAGTTTAAGTGAGCTGGCAATTCATGAGCCAGAAGCATTTAATGCAATTGTCTCGCGTGCAAAAACCTCATTAGCAGCCTGACTTTCTATTAATTCTTTGACGCCCAGGCGAACGCAATTTTTGTAACAGAATATGCGGCCTGGGTTTCTTATTTTTAAACAACTAAATCTTGCCGCACTGACACTTAGCCTTGTCTCAGGCACAATTAAAGCAGAAAATCCCTCCGCCCTGCTGGACTTCAAGTCGCAAATAGCTCTCGACTATCCTTTGGATGAAGTTCGAGTTCGAGAAGATGATGAAAACTGGTTCTTGAGATCATCTGGCTATCTGACTTATTCTGTCAATGAGCAGAACCTGAGACATAGCTACGGATGGTGGACAGCCTCGGGGGGCCTGGCAATAACACCGAATTACTGGATTTCAAGTACATTCGTTTTGCAAAAATACAGCTTTTCTTATACAATTGGCGATGGCAGCGATTTCAAGGAAAATTTTGGTCTTAGAGTTTTTCCATTATTCACCTATAGGGGAACTTTTAATCAATTTTTAAATCCTTATGAACCTGAAAAAGGAAAATGCCTGGTAGATGCAGAGGCAGGTACACTATCACGAGCACAACTGGGATTGGGCCTTACTTATGCCGAGTTTGATGGCCTGGGAATTCGTTCCCGTACTCAGTGCTCGATCATTGGTTTTGAGCTTGCAGTTCTCGGGTCTGGTTATGATTCTGCGGACGATATTGTTGGCGTACACCTTGATCTCTGGGAACGTCTCATACAAGCAGGAGTAGTGCTAGAGCTGGTTAACAGCTTTGGCAGCCGGGCAACTCCCACCCTGGGCAGTCACTGGCAGACCTTCTCATGGCTGCAGTTATATTTTGAAGCAGGATTTACCCTGCAATGGAATACATCCGGCAAAACCATCATTTTCAATGAAGGGGATGTCAAAAATGAAAAAATTCTGATTTCTGATCGCTTTTTATCACCAAATGCAAAAATAGATAAATCAACGACAGCCGCATTAATGGGATTCAAATTAGATTTTTCAAAATGGCTCCCGAATTGGCTTAAAGCTGAAAATATCGCAGAAATAAGATATTATGGCAGAGAATACAATAATTTCTATGAGATCTCGCGATTTGAAGGTTTTAACCAGCCATACTTTGCATTTTCTGACCTCGCCTCAAATCGCCAGCCAAGAAACTTCTTTGTACGCAACGGAGAAGTCAGCGGAGCATTTGTGCGTCAGGATATAAGTCTACGCTCATGGGATAAGCTTGAAATCATTCTCAGAAATGATTTTTTGATCATGCAACATTTTACCAGTTTAGGCGGATACACTCTTTCTTATACAGATACAGTTTCGGTGAGAGCAGAGTTCATTCCACATGAACGATTAAGGCTCGGAGTCATGGGCTCAAATGTACTTTTTGGACCATTTGAACGAAACCTGCAGGTTCTCAAACCAGGCTTCTCATCTACCCGATCGGCATTCTGGCTAGATGCAGCAGATAGCTTCATTCTCGATTTCTATTTGCGATACCAGCTGTAACAGTGAAACAAAATCGACTTTTTAAGGTATCTATAAATATGAGATGCCGAAAACAGCCCCCGTTTAAGATTCCCGAGAAAATAGCCAATGTCTGGGATGTTTTGCTCGACTATGAACTTTGGGAGAGAATTAAACTCGCAAAGATGGATTCAAAAACCAGCTATTCATGGGTCGTTCGCTATTGTGTCTTTACATTGATTAAAAAGATCAATGCACAAGGTGGTTCTTTTGCTACGGATATCCATAGCAACCCCAAATGCTCACGACAAGATGGGCACCGATTACAACTCTGCCTATATGGGAATGATGAAAAAATCCTGAGAATAGCGGCAATTTCTCTAAACAAAAGTATCTCAGAGCTTATTCGGCTGGCATTAAAGCTTTACCTGCACCGGTTTATCAAAAAGTGCTTAAATGCACGAAAATTTTTATGCCTCAAGGCTATCAAAAAAGTAAAACGACTTGAATTCTCTAACGAAAGAATACAAAAACTCTACTTGCCGGGTGAAATTCTCTACCAATTTTACAGGCCAGATTCAATCTATATTCGATAGTTATCATTCTTGACACCGGGATTGACACCTGAATCAAGGGTGAGTGTCCAAACTGCTCTATTTTATTTTTTTGCTGAGTATCGGGGTTGTGTTTTGGGGCGGATGGCTTTCTGCTCCATCGACGAAAACTTTAAAATTAAATTCACCTCAAACAGAAGCACTTCGAAGAGAAATGATCGATATGGACATTCAACTGCGCAGCCTCGCTTCTCTAATATCGTTGGGTTATAGAATACCTGCGAGCGATGCATCCCGACACCTGTCCGATTGGCAGAATGAAAATCATCCTCGCATGAAAGAAGCCTTTGCCCAACTCGTCGGTGAGTTCAAACGGGACAATACACTTACTTATGCAACTCAGGTTTTTTCAAGTGCAAAACAGATCAGCTCAATTTTGAAGGCGTCAAAATCACCCGACTGGAACTTAGTACAGAACCATCTCAGCAAAATTTTACAGAATTGCCGAAATTGTCATGTGATCTATGATGTAAAATACTGATATGTTAGAAAAATACTATGCATTTCATCGCTGGCGTCGTGATTTTTACGCAAAAAACGGAAGACTGCACATTGTAATCTCTCTTGGCAGTCTTTTGTTCTGGTTATTTGCCTTCAAGAGTACCGTTTTAGATGCAAACAATATCCCTTCAGGCTCGATGGAGCCAACCTTGATGATTGGTGATTTTCTGTTTGTCAATAAAATGCGCTACGGACTCAATATACCATTTACAGAGAAAAGAGTCTGGCTCTATGACACCCCGAAAAGAGGGGATATTGTTACGTTTACTCCTCCTCTTGATTCACCTTTAGACGGTAAAACTCTCGTGAAACGTGTGATTGGGGTTCCAGGCGACAAAATTCGTATACATGATGATGAAGTAATAGCCAACGGGGTTCGATATCCCACCAAAGAATTAAAAAATAAAAAACTCTTGAGTTCGTTAGGTGGTAGCGATCCTGAATCTTTACAACTTTTTCAAGAGACCGTTCTTGACCCTTCTACCCAAAAGCCGGTTGTAAACCACTATATCTTAAAGCTCAACCAATTGCGAAAGCTTTCCCAGGCCAGGTTTTATCACGGCTTTCCTGAATACAGTTCTGCTCCCTGGATGAAATCAAAAGGATTCTTGCAGAAGCTTCACAAACGAATTTTCTCCCCGGGTAGAATGGCCTTGCAAAGGCATATTATTCGCGAGTACAGTACTGATCATACAAACCGTATGCGCAATCCAGATCGGGAGTGGGAAATTCCTGCAGGCTACTATATGGTCATGGGAGATAATCGTGATAATTCGGATGACTCACGTGGCTGCAGTCTGGTCGCCGGTGAATTAAACCGCGAAAAATGTTTTAGAGCTGAATACCCCGAATCTGCGAAAAAATGGGGATTAATACCTCTTGAAAATATCCAGGGTAAGGTATTTCTTTCTTACTTCTCGGTCAATTGGGGAACAGGTACAAATTCTGGAGGGAACCCGATCGAGAATTTTTTTCGTTTGATCAAAGGGGAGTTTTCCGGTGTTTATGTACGCTGGAGCCGTATTTTTCGTCGAATTTACTGAAAAATCGACCGATAATCTAATCGGGAGTTAACCTTGCACAGAAAATTTGTAATCCTGACAATTCTATTTCTTGCACATGTGGTTACTCTTTCTGCACGCCCTTACTTGAAAATTCAACAGGTGCATTCCCGCGATTATCCCAATGTAACTGCCGAAGTCAGTGTATCCCGAATTTCCCCGATTAATGATCTTAGAGAAGCACATTTTCAAATTTTTGAAAACGGTTGGCAGGTTGGAAATTTTCAGGTAAAACAGGTAAATCCCGATGAAGAGTTTAAGAAAGTTGTTTTACTGTTTGATGCATCTCTCTCGGTAACTAAAAAAAGTTTTGCAAAACAGATCAAAGCTGCCCGCACATTTATAGAAGAGTTAAGAGCCGGTGATCGACTTGCCATTATCGGTTTTCATAATGTTGTAGAAACACATTGTGAGTTTTCAGGCAATAAAATCGCTATGCTTTCTTGTCTCGAAAGAATAGAGCACAAGGGTACCAAAACCCGCCTGTATGATGCCCTGCTTGAAGCCATGACCTTATTTGATCTGCTGCCCAAAGAAGAGCAGAAAAGACAATCTATAATTGTTTTTACTGACGGTCATGATGAGGGTTCGATTGTAGCTCTTGATGATCTTTTGCGTCGCAGTGAAAGAACAAGAGTACCGGTTTTTTTAGCTGGGTCAGGCAACAAGAATAAGTTGCAAAAAATTGCACGACTGGCCAGAGTAAGCGGAGGGGAAGCATTTCACACGTTAAGAAACTCAGACATAGTTTCAATTTTCCGTATGCTTTCAAAACTGCTGGACTCTACCTACAATATTCAATACATAAGCCAGGCAGCCAGCACAGCCCAAGATGGCAGAAAAGTAGAATTACAGATTAAGATTGATATCCCTCCGGGAGACGACAGAAAAACAGGAATCCTAGATGCAGACAATTACATTTACTTGCTGTCTGCAGAAACCAAGTCAACTGCAAAAATATATCAGTGGTATACCTTACTCATAGAAGACACACGCTATTTATTATTTCTTTCCGGGTTGATTATTTTACTATTGGTTTTGATTATAATTTACCTGGTAGTGAAAAGGCAAAAACCTGTAGTGCATAAAGAAGATCTTTCCTCAGAAATAGATTCCGAAGAAATTCAATTTTCAGGCCCTTATGGAGGTTACTCACAACTCTCTGCAGCAGAGCCGAAATTCCCAAAAGAAACTGTCAAACGGCCTTATATTCCGCATGACTTTAAATTGAAAAGGGATTTTAGAACTGCTAAAGTGGCTTTACCTGAGCAAGACACACTTGCCTCATACTATAAGGCATTTTTACTTGAGAAAGAAGGTCCACAAACCGGACGCAGACATAAAATTCGCTGGCATTCAGTAACCATTGGCAGCTCTGATGAAAATTCAATTGTCATTCATGATCGAACAATCTCTTTTAAGCACGCCAAAATCGAATTAACTCGCGAAGGCTACGTATTATATGATCTTGTATCTGAGCATGGCACTTGGTTAAACGGAAAAAAGTTACTTCGTCCCAGAATCTTAAATGATTTTGATGAGATTCTCCTTGGCAGAACCCGCCTCTTATTTCGAAAGGCAGAAGGCCAGGGCTAAAAACGTGACTGCACCATGGGCAGCCACAGAAACAGTGTTAGGAGACCGGGACTTTCACGAAGAAAAACATCCTTACCGCAGTGAATTTGAAAGAGATCGGGACAGAATAGTACACAGTAAAGCATTTCGCAGACTGGAATATAAAACCCAGGTCTTTGTAAACCATCTCGGGGATAATTTCAGAACAAGACTTACGCATAGTATTGAAGTTTCAGGCATAGCCCGCAGTGTTGGCCGTGCCCTGGGCTTAAATGAAGATCTTATCGAATCTATTGCACTAGCTCATGATTTAGGCCATCCCCCCTTTGGCCATGCCGGCGAAAAAGCATTGCATGAATCTTTACGGGGTAAGGGCAGTTTTGATCACAACGAACAAAGCCTCAGAGTCGTCACCAGTCTGGAAAACAGGTATCCTTACTTTAAAGGCTTGAATCTTACCCGGGCAACCCGCCTGGGATTGCAAAAGCACAACTCTTTGCCACAGGGAATGTCTCATACTCTCGAAGCACAAATTGTCGATCTTTGTGACGAGATTGCCTATTCTAACCATGATGTTGACGATGGTATTGAGAGTGGTTTTCTGTCGCTCGAAGAAATTAATGAAGTACAGTTATGGCATCGTCACTGGCAGAAAATACAATCAGAATTTCAGAATACTTCTCGAAAGGTTCAGGTAAGATACTGCATACGAAACATGATCAACTCGATGACCTTTGATCTCATTCAAACCACAAAATCAAATCTGGAATCTGCTGAGATTTCAAATTTGACGCAGGTTCTGAATTATCACAATACCGCACAGAATACACACATGCTTGCTTCTTTTTCTGTTGAAATGAAAGAGAATGTTGTCGAACTCAAGCGATTTCTGTTTAGAAAATTATATAGACATACTGAAGTTCAGAAAATGAACCAAAATGCAGCTGACGTTATTTCATTTCTATTTCAATATTTTGAGAAATCTCCGCAAAAACTGCCTGAAAACTTTCAGCCCCGCCTCAACCAGATGGGACTGTATATGACATTGACTGATTTTATTGCCGGAATGACAGACCGGTATGCCCTCAGCTTATATCATCAACTCAAGGCTTAAAATTGAAGTTTTGTCTTTTTGCCTGATACAGCACAGTTCTCACAAGAGCTTTGTCTAATGTTTTAGGATCTTCTTTGCTCAATTTTGCGCTTTCTTCTGCAATATATTTTTGTCTTTTCTCAGTAAGCTCGGCAATTTGCTTTTGCAAAGCCTGGCGTTTTTTCATTTCGCTTTCGACTCTGCTCTGGAGCTCTTTCTTGCTGAGTTTAGCAAGTTCAGGCGGTAGCTCATCCTTTTCTAGCTCATTCAGTTTTAATTCTCCTTTCGAAACTCCGGTAACCAGATCCCAGCTTTGTGAACTGTATTGAGACTTGCCTTTGAATGAATAGCGTTCCAGGTCTGCCCCTGTATCGGCCATGGTAGCTGCTTTTTCATCCTGTTCGGCCTGACGGGCGGCTGCTTTTTTGGCAGTCTTGCCATAGGGTATAAACGTTGAGTTTATCTCCTGGCCCGCTTTTCTCAATTCTGCATCAAAAGGGGTGTCGATTACTTTTGCAACCGAATTCTGTTCGATATTCGAAAAGCTTCCCGCACCTGCTCTGGCCCCTGCAGCCCAGCCGGTACCTTCACCTTCCTGTCTGCTGCCACAAAAGATTGTATTCACGAACACACCTTTTCTACGGGCATTGGCAATTGAGTTTTCCCAGGGTATTTTTCCCTGTCCAAAACCTTCATTACCTGCAATAAAAATAGTTCGATAGTTATCTTTTCTCTTACTCCAGATCAAATTCTGGGTGGCGTGCTCTATTACAGCGCCTGCATATTCTTCCCCGCCTGTTGTCTGCAGTGCAAAGAGTTGCTCTGAAACTTTGTCAAGGTCTTCTGTAAATGGAAGAATCATGCGCAAATAGTTTTCCTGCTCGGGTAAGGTACTTTTCCCGTATTCATACAATGCCACTTCTACTTTCGCAGTTTTATCATCTTTACTGGCATCTGCCAGTTCGTTGACCATTTTCCACAGGTATGCTCTTGTCTGGTTAATAAGGCCATCCATACTGCTGCTGGTGTCTAACAGTATTGCAACCTGAATTTTCGGAGGTTCATTGATATCGTCAGGTTCAGTAATCACAACCGGAATAGCATTTATTTCATCCCGAAAGGTTGCCGAAATTCGGGCGGTCTTAACATCAACCAGACGCAGCTGCAAGGTCAATTGTCCTTCTTTACGTTCTGACACTTTGCCAATCAGTATTGCATCCGTATTGAGCCATTTACCTACCTCTGCCCCTTGTTTTTCATCGACAAGACCGACTTGTTCCAAAGATTTTTCTTTAAGCAATTTATCGATCTGTTCTCTTTCAACTACTTCGATTTCTGCACGCTCAACCAGATAAAAGATAAGGTCATCCGTTGCAAATTCTGATGTCTGTTTATCGACCCCGACACTCGTAAAACCGGCTACTGCAAGGCGCTTGTACCCTGCTTTTACAGCTTTCTCTGAAATCTGTGCAGCAAGATCAGGGTAGCTTCCTGCCCAAAGTTGTGATACAGAGAGAGTACTCAAAATAGTGATACAGATTACTTTGAAAAATAACATAGAATTTTGACGTTAGCAAAGCTGAAATGTTCTGACTAAAAAACGCTTGTCTATGCAAGTGCTTAACGCACCGACAGATATGACAGAACTGCGGGCAATTCAACTGACCGAACTTGATATACTCAAAGTAATTGATAAGATTTGCAGTAAACATAAACTCAATTATTGGCTTACCGACGGAACCTTATTGGGCGCTAAGCGTCATGGGGGGTTTATTCCCTGGGATGATGATATCGACTTATGCATAATGAGAGATGAATATAAAACTCTGGTTGAAATTTTACCAGAGGCTCTGCCCAAAGGGTACAAAATGATTATAAAGGGGAATCCTGACTCAGAGATGAATCGTAAATCTCCCTGGTTAACTGGTGTTACAATTGAAAAAAACGGATACCCCGGGTTCGTAGATTTTTTCCCGATTGATAAATCTTTTCATTCCAGATTTATGGGTGAGCTACAGCAAAAACTCTATAAGTATCTGGTTTTACCTTTTAGACTCGAACCTCTGCGGGGGGTAAAAAAACTTCGTTCTTTTACAGCAAAATTAGTGTCCTTTTTTATTGCACCCGAAGTTCTTGAGCAGAAGATTTTCAATATGTATACCATGAGCAAAAACCAGCGATTTCGGTATTCGCTGTCTGACTCAAAATTTGCGCATTATTTTGACGAAGCGCAAATTTTCCCTCTTTCAAAAATAGAGTTTGAAAAAATTAAATTTCCGGCACCTGCTCAGGTTCATGAATACCTGGTAGAAATCTACGGTCCTGACTACATGACCCCGCCGCCAGAAAAAAAACGCCGGCCAATGCACACTTAAAGCTCGTGCACAGACCCAGATCGTTTTCCAAAGTTGCCTCACGGGCCAGTACAGAACTCTGGATCAAATTATTTCCAGAGCTCGGTTCAAGCCTACTTTGATCTTTTTATTGGTCGCCAGAGACAGCCCGTTATAAACGGCACGTGATAAACAGACAGCATCTGGCCTGGCAATAAAGCTTTCATCTGCAATATTAAAATTTAACCCAACTTCGCGGGTTGCTTCATCGCGCCGGGTAACAAATGCATTCGCAATCTGGATTGAATTTTGAGCATTGCGCACAAAAACTTTTACATGATCTCTCAATTGCAACTGCCTCAAACTTCTGCTTTCATTCAACCTTGCTCCCAGGCCATTGAGACTCAAATCTTTTAACTTACCTGTAACAGGAATTTCTCGATGATTTTTCTCAACTCGAATGGTTACCCGATAGTCAAAATAAGCAGGAAAAGAAACCCGAACAAATTTTCGAATTGGTCTGTCATCGGCAGCAATCACCGGCAGTAATTTTTTACGAATCAGCAACCAGGCATTCGGTCGGTACTCGAGATTTTGCTGATAGAACGGAATTCCTGCTTCTGCAAACAGCTCTTTCAAATCTTCATTCAATATTCTGGTGTGTACAAGACAGTTATGGGGGCAGAAACCAGAGATGTAGCGAATAAGTTTTTTAGCCAAAACCATTACCCCTGCAAGTCGGGGAAAAGGCAGGTACTCTAGAATTCGATCAAGATTAAAGGCAAACCCTGTATATCTGCCATTGATTGCCCAAAGACCGGGCAGCTCGTCGAATCTCGCCTCATGAATGTAGATATCTCTCTTGAGAAATTCGAAACGCTCTCGTTCACCAATGTGCGAAGGTAATCCAAACCACGATAAAATTTTTGGGGTCGCGGTCACCCCGTCTTCTGTTATTTTCATTTTGACCTCCTCGGTCGTAAACACTCCTCTAACGCAACATATATTAAAGCTAAGCTTCTGCTATATAATGCAACCTATGCTACCAAAAGGCCAAAAAATTGACAGAGCATCGACCCGATTTTCTTAAACCTATGGTGAGGTTTTTGAATAAGATTGCAGGCGGATGGATTCTCTTACTTCTAATTCTCACCATTCTGGCCACCGGGCTTGCTCGCTATCGAGGTGGCTCTGCAGCGGTGGTTTTAGCGGGCCAAAGGGCGACCAGTGCTGAACTTCTGGAAATGCAGGGAGAATTGCAACAAGACAAAATTTTCATCTTCGAACTTGCACACAGATTCAGTAAAATTATTCAGCTTGATTTTGGGGAAACAATTCGCAAAGAACCAATTCTTCCTCTTATTTTTTCCGGGTTTCAAATTACATTATTACTTTCTGGCATTGCCGCCCTTGGCTCCCTGATTTACGGAGTAGGTCTGGCGGTGCTGGCAAATATCTTTACGGGCAGCAAAAGAATTCTTATTCAATTCAATTACCTGATCTTATCAACCCCTGTGTTTATTATTGCACTTTTTCTTTTGGTTATGTTTGCACTCTACTGGCCACTCTTGCCGCCCGGCGGAACTCAACTTTCAGGCTGGATGATTCTACCGGCTCTTTCTCTGGGTTCCAAAACCGGATGCCGACTTTTTCTATTCGCTGATGAGTTTTTTGAACGGGAGTACTCAAAACAATATGTTAAGACAGCCCGTGCCTATGGAATGAGTCGCGCCAATATTATTTTTCCCTGGACAGCCAAGAATATTGCACTGCCGGTACTGAATTACTGGCTCATAGATTTTGCTTCTTATCTGGCGGGGGCAGCCATTGTAGAATCTATTTTTTCTATACCCGGTATCGGCTATCTTTTGCTGCAATCATTGCACCAGTATGACACCAATTTAATGCTAGGAATTTTAATCATGGTTTCACTGGCGGTCTATTCAGTTTCAATAGCACAAGAGGCTCTAGATCACTGGTATAAAAGGTACTCAGGCAAATGAAAAAAACAAAATTTGTCAGGTATTGGCCGGCTTTCATCTTGCTTGCGGCTTTTATTCTGAGTTTTATTGTACCCGCTCCTGTTATAAATTTGGGGAAAGCCTGGTGCCTGCCATCTTTAACCCAGAACCCGCTAGGCTGCTCACCTCTCGGGCAAGATCTCGCATTATTGATACTCTCATCACTTAAAGAAACTTTGCTGATTGCAATTGCAGGGCGTTGTTTTGCTCTGCTTTTATCTGTGCTCGGTTTTTTTGCAGCATGGCAAGGCGGACAGTTTATCGAGTCTTCCCTGCTTAGACTGAGTGATGCCCTTTTGACCTTGCCGGCGCTGCTGCTTGCACTCGCTGCAGGGTTTATTCTGGGTTCAGGACGCATCTCTATGATACTGGCAATTGCCGTATCTGAATGGGCTGTAAACCAGAAGTGGCTTATAGGGCGGCTGCGAGAATATTCCCGCGCAACCTATATTGAAGCTGCACGCAGTGGCGGGGCAGGAAAATTTTTTATTATGGTGAAACATTTTTCCCCGCCTTTACGAGAAGATGTGGGGCTTCTCTTTTTTCTTTTTTTTCCCGGCAGTCTGCTGAATGTTACAGCTCTGGAATTTCTTGGTCTTACAGCCTCTGAACGATTAGACGGTTTAGGCTATCTGATCGCCGCGTATCGGGATGCCATTTTTCTTTACCCACATGTAGTATTGTTCCCTGCTGTCTCGCTGGTACTGGTTATACTGCTAGCTGTTCTGGCAAAAGATGTCCTGCAGAAAAAAAAGTACTCAAGCTGATTCTGAAAATCTTGCACCCCTTTTAGCTTATTTCTTCAGGAATTTTCAGAAATGCCGATATTCCTGATATGGACACAACCGCTGCACAAAATTCTACAAGAAGACTCATTACCTCACTAGACTCTGACTTTCCTGAAAGATACCAGCAGATCAATGATATTCTTCTACAATTGCAGGCAGAATACGAAGACCTGTTGAAACTCGAATATGAAAAAAGCAATGTTATAGTCACACGAGAAAACAGTAAAATTCAGGAAATCTGTCAAAGACAAGAAGTTACAATGAAATCTCTTGAGCAGACCGAATCAGAGAAAGACTGCCTGTTTGCCTCATGGAATTGCCGAGGTAAGTCAATCAGCGAAGTTCTGCAGATTCTGAATGTTTCTGAGAAAGAAGAAGCAGCAATTATGCAACATGTTTTCTATTTGAAAACCCTGATCACAGATCTGGAAGGCCGTTCCCGTACCAATGCCATCATGCTGGCAGACACTGCAAAGATGGTTCAACTGTCTTTTGAGGGTATGACAGGCCGCTCAACAATTACTTATAACGGAAAAGGAGTAAAGCAGACTTCTCAGGCTCGTCAGCTGGTCGATTTAACCGCATAAGAAGGGAGAATTAAAGTATATGGCTTCAACATTCATGGGTCTGGAAACTGCCAAAAGGGGAATGTCTTCCCACCAGATGGCATTACAAACAACCGGGCATAACATTTCTAACGCTGATAACAAGAATTACGCGCGTCAGCGAGTACAAATCGAAACAGTAATGCCTTTATACAACCCTTCTATGAACCGGGAGAATGGCCCGGGAATGATCGGTCAGGGAAGTAAAGCCGGTGATATAGATCGTGTAAGGGATAAATTTATCGACTCACGGATTTTCAATGGCGAACAATCAAAATCATACTGGAGTACCCGGGAAAATTATCTGCGCCAGACCGAAATTATTTATAATGAGCCATCCGACGATTCACTTCGATCACAAATGGATCGCTTCTGGCAATCCTGGCAGGAACTGTCGCAGTTTCCTGAAGAGATGTCTCATCGTGAGGTTGTTAGAACACGCGGAAAAGAAATGACCTTTCGAATTCGCGAAACCTTTACCCGCCTGTTCGAATTACGCAAACAGGCAGATTTTGATATTGAAGTCAGCGTCAACCGAATCAATGAATTAGCGTTGCAGGTTAGAGACCTCAACGAAAGAATCATGAAGTCTGAAGCTCTAAAAGATTCCCCTAATGATTTAAAAGATCGTCGTGACGCCCTGATTCAGGAACTTTCTCAACTTGGCGGTGTTTCAATTGAATTTTCAGACCCGAACGAAGCGATTGTCTATCTGGGCGGAGAGATGCTGGTACAGGGTGAGACTGTGCACAAACTTTTAATGGCCAATGATGCAGCAAACGAGGGTCTCAAGAAAATAACCTGGGAACACAATGATCAACTGGCCCTTTTCAGATCGGGCCGAGTACAGAGTCTGCTGGATATACGGGACCAGGTACTCAAAGAAAATATTGAAAAAATGGATCTTTTGGCAGTCAATGTTTCTGATATTGTCAATGAAGTTCACCGCGATGGTTTTGGTCTCACAAAAGAAACCAATGTCAATTTCTTCGATCTTGAAAATTTATCACGAAATATTCGCGGTAATTTTGACCTTACCGGCAACGGTCAGGATGATGTATCTGCAGTGTTTAAGATGGCTGGGCGCAATAAAGTTGTTGCTGACCGCCCGATTGGTGTAGCCGGAACCCTTACCTTCGCCAAGAATGATGCCTCTTCAACCTCTATCTATGTAACTTACCGACCCGATGACACATTGAGTTCGGTCATTGAAAGAATCAACCGTTCAGGTGCAGGTGTTGTGGCATATGTAAACCATAACGATAATCTGGTTCTCAAAGGAAAAACTGCCGAAGATGACTGGCGAACAAATTTTATGATTCGGCATGTTGAAGACAGTGGTGAACTTCTGGTGGGCTTCTCGGGTCTGTTGCAGAATTCAGGTCCTGCCGGGGCTTATGATTTTCGGCGACTGGACGAAATCAATAAACTGCAGAGCGGACTCGAAAGACTTACATTGACTCCGGTTCTGCATCCTGCCGGGGCAATTCAGGTTTCCAGAGAGGTTGAAGGAAATATTGCACTCATCGCCGCCGGTTTCGGGAAAGACGTTGGTGGCACAGGCGATGTAAACCAGGCATTTGGGATGAAAGATGGCGGCAATGCTCTGCGCATTGCACAGGCTTTGCGTCATAAATCGACGATGGTCGGTGAACATCGAACCGCTGATGAATTTTATAATTCTCTAATCTCAAAAGTCGGGGTCGAAACCAGAACCTCAAAAGACCAGCTCGAGAATCAGAGCCTTATACTCAGTAATCTTGAGAATATGCGCCAGTCGGTCATGGGAGTGAATCTTGATGAAGAAATGGCCAATATGGTTCAGTTTCAACATGCATATAATGCATCTGCCAGAATGCTGCAGATGGTAA
Organism: Leptospiraceae bacterium; assembly: GCA_020440825.1. Taxonomy (GTDB): domain Bacteria; phylum Spirochaetota; class Leptospiria; order Turneriellales; family Turneriellaceae; genus JAGRNJ01. The sequence goes on from JAGRNJ010000021.1 coordinate 24,238, forward strand.
ATGAAATGTTAGATAGAATTATAGGATTAGTAAGATGATACGTGTAACAAATCTAATGAAAAATAATAATCTGGTGACGACCTTAAACCGTCATCAGGCAGATTTACAAAAATCAGAGCGGGAACTGGCAACCGGTTCTAAAATACAGTTCCCGTCTGACGACCCGGTTGGGGCTGCAAACCAGATGCTGTTGCGCAGCAGAACTTCTGAATTAGAACAGTACAATAGAAATGTCGAAGAAGCAAAAAATCGCCTGAACCTGATGGATGGCCAACTTGACCGAGTCGGTGAAATTTTTCAGCGAGTACGCTATTTAACGGTACAGGCAGCCAATGGTACCAATAGCGGCTTCGAATTAAAAGAAGCGATCGCAAAAGAAATCAACCAGCATCTGCATGCATTGGTAGATATTGCAAATGTCAAAGATTCCACCGGTCGTTCTCTGTTTGGCGGCAGTGTGATTGAGCGGGATCCTTTTCTACCGGTATACACTCATTTAATGACGCAGGGAATTGACCAGGGCAATGCAATGACCGGAGTACAATACCAGGGTGATATTCAAACTGGAGTACGAGAAATAGAGCGTAATGAAACAATGGGAATTAATTTACCCGGCAATGCAGTTTTCTGGGGAACCAATACATCCATCGCCAGCAATACCGACTCATCTGCTTATGTTGCGAGAGGTGACCAGACTTTTGCCTTAGACGGGGTAAGAATAGAAGTTGCTGCTGGTGATACAATCAATGACATTATCGACAAGATCAATAGCGCTCCACTTGAAGTAAGGGCAGCAAAGGGTTCACAGGATGATATCATTCTCACAAGTAAAACCCCCCACCAGATCTGGCTCGAAGATATTGAGGGAGGGACCACCCTGCAAGATCTGGGACTCATCGACGGCTCAAACCCTGAACCGCCAAATAATTATAATCCCAATGCTACCCTCTCTGGTCTCTCAGTTTTTGATGTAATGATCATGCTGCGCGATGACCTGATCAAAGGCGACACAAAACTTGTCGGCGGGCGGGATCTTGAAGCACTCGATATGGGACTGGAAAACCTTTTGCGCTATCGTGCCGAAGTAGGTGCAAGGGTAAATCGTCTAGAGCAGCACGAAAAGCGTCTGGCATGGGATAAGACCCACATCAACGAAATGCTGGCTAAAAATGAATCTGTAGATGTAATTGATTCTATCGTGCAACTGAAATGGCTTGAAAATGTTCACCAGTATGCTCTACGGGTTGGTGCGGGTTTAATTAAACCCACTCTCATGGATTTTCTACGCTGATGCCAGTTAAAATAATTTCGAAACCCTACGGAGAAATTGAAGTCGAAGAGAACGGAATTCTGGAGTTTCCTGACGGAATTCTTGCATTCGAGAAACTGCAGCGCTACGCAATTTTACCAGCCAAAAAAGATACCGGTTTTCACTGGCTGCAGTCTTTAGATGAAGCCCAGCTTGCTTTCTTGATTCTCAAACCCGCTGATTTTATCAGGAATTACATACCTGATTTCAAGTTGGACCTTTTGAATTCTTTACAGCTGTCGAAAATTGAAGACGCTGAGATCTGGTCAATAGTTACCATTCCGCCCGGTAATCCTGAAAAAATGACAATCAACCTGCAAGGTCCTCTGATCTTAAATAGAGAGAAATGTCTGGGCGGACAGTTTATTTCAGAAAATGAAAAACATGTTGTTCGTGCTCCGGTCTTGGAACTTATTGATCGAGGTGAAATCTAATGCTGGTCTTAGCCCGCAAGATAAACGACTCGATCATCATCGATGATTCTATAGAAATTCTCATTGTTGAGATCAAGGGCGATCAGGTGAAAATTGGTATTAAGGCACCAAAATCAGTAAAAGTTTATCGCGGCGAAATTTACGATGAAATCAAAAAAGAAAACATCGCTGCCTCATCGTCAGAGATACCAGACACCATGCCCGATTTGAAAATCAGAAAAAAGCCCTGAAATCTTTTATTCGTCTGAGAGTTCTTCCTCTTCGTCATCTTCACTGTCATCTTCTTCAGGGGTTAAAATCGAGGCCACACGTTCAGCCGCTTCCCGAAAACGGTCATCCCCCTCATAAGATTCTGAAACTTTATCAAGACTTTCAGCAAACGCTTCAAAGGCAGTTTCCATTTCGGCCAATTCTTTTTCAAGCTCTGCCGGCGGTTCTTCTGCCTCGGTTAGTTCAGAATACTTTTCATCCAGCTTATCGAGCTGATCAGAGTATTTTTCCATCTTGTCGCCATACGTGTTTAAGACTGCTGCCGCACTCTGGGCAGATTTACTGGCAGAAAGTGATCTTGTTGCCTCGTTGGTCGCACTGGTTATATTCTTAAAAAGTAGTTTAAACTCCTGAACCCCTGCCGGGTTGGCAGCTAAGCCAGAAGAATACACCAGGAACATAGCAAGAAAAAAGAAGGTCATTGTTTTTATCATGTTCATTTGATTGCTGATATTGGTTTTCATATTTTTCCTGATTTATTTGACGACCGGTAAATGTACTCGAAAGGTACTGCCCCGTTCAAGCAGACTCGATACTGAGACTTTTCCGCCATGAGCTTCTGCTATTTCACGAGCGATCGGCAGAGCGATTCCCGTGGCCGAGAATTCAGTGTTGCCTGAAAATATTGGGTCGGTCTGGAATATTTTCTCGAGCTTTTGAGCTTCTATGCCGTTGCCCGTGTCACTAACAGAGAAGACCACCTGCCCATCGGCTTCTGACAGGCCTACCGTAACAGAACCCCAGCGATGAGTATAGCGAAGAGCATTGCCGAGATATGAGACGAGAATCCACAGGACTTTACCCGCATCGGCATGAATTTTCAGATTCTCATTTTCAATCTTCTTGATTAAACGAATCTCTTTCTCTGCCATCTGTTCTTCGAATGGAATCACTGCTCTCTCGAGCAATAGTTTTGCATTGATTTCTGTAATGTTGAGGGGAATTGCTTTGTCTTTGCCAGACATACGCATATAATATGAGAAATAGCCGCCAACGTCAAGATTTAATTCTTGCGGCAACATGTGGCAACTGAATCATGTTACTTATGGAGGGTGGTAAAAAGAAACAAGACCCTGAAAAACTGAATTCTGAACCAGCAGAGAGCCTTCCATACCCAGAGAAAAATGTCCAACAGTCAGAAGCTCCGGTCAATCAGTTTAAGTCAAAACAAATACGATTCTCATGGCTCTCTTTAATACTGCGAATATTGAAGTTTCTGCCCCTGAGTCTGGTTCTTATTCTAGTTATTGCATACTTCTATATCATGCGTGCCTCATTTCTCGAAGAATGGGTTCAACGCCAGTTTTCAGAATCAACCAATGGCAGCATTGAGCTTAAAATTACACGCGCCTCTCTGTTTCGGGGGTTTTCAATTGAAAATATTTCAGTCAATGCCGGGGCAGATTTTGATCATAAACCAATATTAAAAATTGAAAAACTGAATTTATTCTGGAATGTCTTTGGTTTCTGGGCAGGAGATTTCGGAGTTCATGAAGTGGGAGTTTACCGTCCCCACGTATATTTAGAGCAGCGATCAAATATCTGGAATATTCAGGCTCTAGTAAAACCTTCTGCGAAAGAAGAAGATGATCCCGAAATCAAAAAGCCAACCGAGGCGAAAGAACGTACCTCAGCGATAAATTTGCCTTTTTCGATTCGTGTATTTGCAAAAATAATTCTCGAAGATTTCAAACTGACAGTCGCTGGTTCCGATAAATCAAATTCAAATCCCATAGAAGCCGGAGTAGAGAATTTTACATTCAGAGCACACTTACTCAGTAAATCAATTGATACAATTCCTGTTAACCCGCTCGTTTTTCTTGAGTATATCGATACATTCATAGTTCAGATGAATCCTCGCAACTCAATCGACCTTTATTTTAAAAATCCCCAAGTCGAAACAAAAACTCCCTTTGATCTGCACTTACTGCTTGCTCTTGACACAAACCAGATCAAACCAAAATTTAAGAGCACTCTGAAGATTGGTAATAATTCTATACCCGTAAAATTTTCAGGCAAAACTTTACTGCCACTGGGAATTGATGTTTCCTATGATATGCGATATAACCCGATCAGAGATTTATTCAGTATCAATCGGTTTCGTTTATCAGTGCTCGATCAAGTCTGGCTGAACTTAAATGGCATGGTTAAAAAAGCTACCAGCAGTGATCATATGATTGCCGACATTACACTAGACCAAAGTCGAATCAATCTCACAGAACTATACCCTCATCTCGTAAGATTTACTGGCAATAAGTTTCCGGAATTTAGCGGAGCCATGTCGCTTGCACCAATGAAAATTTATGGCCCTCTCAATGACCTTCGAATGAGCGGGAAGATAAAGTTTGATAAGGTCAAACTTAGATTGCCGCAGCCATCCATCCACATTCCCTATTTTAATCTTGATTATACTCTGCAGTTCAATTTTAAAGACGAGTCTACCCAGCCTTTAATTACTGCAAAAGCCAATGCCGATGCGCTGGTAAATGGCGCAACATTGGCACTGTATGCAGATTTTATTCCTGAGAAAAATATAAATCTGAATTTAAAACTGTCAAATTTTGATCCCGCAGTTTATGCGGATAACAAAATCAACGGCAAAGTCAATGCCGCAGTTAGTATTGCCGGTAAAAACCTCAATTCACTCTCAACGAATATTTCTTTAAGCTCTCCGCAGTTCTATTATTACACTGGAAAACTCAAGTCGGGAGTGAATCGTTTTAATCTGGAATTATCTGGCAACATCTCTCGCATGCTTTCTGACAATCCGGATATCAATCTCAAAAAAATAGCTCTCTACCTCAAAAACGTACGAAAAAATGATGCGCTAAAAATGATTGCCTCAACTCGGTACAGAAAGAACACCAATTCAGCAAAAATTGAATTCCGATTAAATGAGTTTTCTGCCAATATTCGCAACCTGCATGCAACACTGAACGAAGAACACCAGAATCAGATCGAAGAAGTAAGACAGCGTATACGGGGCCCTGTCAGCCTCACCGGTGGAACAGACATAAATATGCAGGGTGAGAATATGTATATTCATCACCTGACAACTGTACTGGTGCCCGACTATGGTATTGATGATATCAATATCATCGCAGATGCAGGTATCAAACCGGGTTTTGTAAATATTCAGAAAGTTTCCGTAACAGGTCTTCGCAAAGCACTTGATTTGCAGATATCAGGTACACTAAAGGAGGGAATGATTGAGAAGCTCGACCCGAAAAATAATGATCGAATGATAAAAGAGAAAGGCTGGGACCCCGATATCAATCTGCATTTGAATGTTATTCGCGATGAAATGAATCCGGTTTTTCAGGAACACTCTATTAAAGGCACTTTACATTTGAATGCTTCATTCAGGAACAATATTGCAAAGGGAGTTCTTGGAATCGAAAATTTTTATTATGCTTCACCACAGGCTCGCCTGAACAATATCAAATTTAATTTTCCTTTTGAACACAATTTACTGTTGCGAAAAACATTGAACCTTACTGCAGCAAATAAAGAGCGCTTAATAAAAAATTATAATTTCAGCGAACCGTACAATTTTACCATTGATTCGATTGAAATTCAACATCCCATTCGGGAAAAAGAAAGTATTAAAATCGTTTATCCTCGCGGAAACCAGCCGGGCTTTGGGGCCAGTACTCGCTATAAAGATAATGTTTTTGAAATTCCTGCTATGCAGGTATACACACTCAATGGTCTGGTAACCGGACATGATATTCTGTTTAATGTCGGACGGGGAAGATTGAATGAAATGGAATTTGCAATGGGCCTGCAAATCAAAGATATTGATCTTAAACAGCTGATTCCGCTGGATCAGGCAGAGGCAATAACCGATGGCTCTATTCGAGCTGATCTACTCTTCATAGGAGACAGGCTTGACCAGCCTGTCGAGAACCTGAACGGATATATTTCGGTATACAAAATAGGTGAACAATTTGGCAAACAGGCCCTGAAGGTTGTGAAGCCAGATACCGGTGGTCTGTTAGATTATACAATTGATAATACCATCATTGTAAGAAAGATGGACCTCGAGTTGAAAGAAGGTCTTGTTTATGCCAAAATTATCTACCGCCAGGGTGTGCTGGGTAACCTGATTCGGCTGGCGGGCGATAAAATAGTACAGGAAAGAATACCGATACCTGAATTCTTACAACGTGCCGAAGATGAAGCAAAAGTTTATAAACAGGTAAAGGAACCTGAAAATACAAATACACAGGGTACACCATGACACAGTTTCTGAATGCAGATGAATCAAGATCAGAATTGCGATGGAACCCTTTAACACGCAATTATACAATCATTGCACCATCGAGGGGAAAAAGACCCGGAAGTTTCATCATCAATGAAGAGATCGACGCCCATTTACCTCATTCAGAAGTCTGTGCATTTTGTACGGGCAATGAAGAGTACACTCCACCTGCGATTTTAACGCTCAACAAAAAAAATTCAGACGACTGGTTTGTGAGGGTAGTACCAAATAAATATCCTGTATTGAGAATAGAGGGAGATCTGCATCGCAACAATGCAGGACTTTACGATGTTGTCTCAGGAATTGGTGCACATGAAGTTGTTATTGAAAGTCCGAATTGTAGTCGACAACTCGCAGATCTTGAAATTTCAGAGATAGAACTGACACTCAAAGCCTGGAAAATTCGTCTGGCGGATTTAAAACGAGACGATAGATTTCGAAGTATAATGATTTTCAAGAATCATGGTTCACTGGCAGGTGCTACGATGAAGCATTCGCATAGCCAGATTGTTGCATTGCCAGAAAGGCCATATCATTTGCAGACCATATTGAACTCTGCACGTGAACACTATTCGCGCAAAGAACGTTGTATTTTTTGTGATATCGTCGAATTTGAATCCAATGCACAAGAAAGAATAGTTGTTGAAGATAATTATTTTACTTTGCTTTGCCCGTTTGCTTCGTCATTTCCTTTTGAAATGAACCTGATTCCCAAAAAACATTTGCACGATTTCTCAGAAATTCCTGACAATGAATTGTATGCGTGTGCACATGCACTTAGAGATGCATTCATCCGACTTAATAAAACCCTGAATTTCCCCGCTTATAATTTAGTGCTGATGACATCTCCACCTCCGCGTAAAAAGCTGAATAGACCCGACTACTGGGGCAGTATCAGAGAAGATTTTCACTGGCATTTCATGATCACGCCGAGAATTGCCCGTTCTGCCGGCTTTGAATGGGGAAGCGGAGTGCAGATTAATCCCGTGACGCCAGAAGAGGCCGCGTCATTTTTGCGGGCAATTGTTATACAACCAGAGTAGTATGGAAGAAAAATTCAAGTATAAACCCGAGATAGATTTTGAAAGCGTTGATGAGCAGAACTCTGAGAAAGTAATTCAGCTGCTCGAACCCTTTAAGAAAGGAATTCTAAAAGGGGTTGAAGCTCATTTGCTTAATGCAGATGGTTTACGAAAATATCTTACCTCAGGTTCAATATCCCCGGAATTTCGTTCTGAAACCCGGGTGAAGACAAAAGATATTGACGACCGGTTGATGTCAATTGTTAGGGCTTACTCTGAGCTTGAGACAGATTTACAGACGCGGAATCTGGATACCATTGCCCATCGCGATTATTTCAATTATTTTGCAGATTCTGATACCGAAGCCCCCAAAGTTGAATATATCAAATTATTAAAATCTTATGAACATCTCAAAGAGTACAATAACAGAATTAAAGAAGACTGGGACTGGCTCAGAAGTTTTTATGAATCTATTCCTGTAAACTCGGGCAATCGGCCTATTCTCGAGCAAATCTTATTGTTCAAAATCTATCCAAGAATTGAACTTACTGAGTTAACAGACCTGTACCTCAGAAGACTCAGACTGGTTCTTAAAATCAACAAAGAAGAAGAAAAAGGCGGCAAGGTTCACGCCCGGGGACAATACACATCACTAATCAATTACTCTTACTCGTCTGTCTTCTTAGAGAATCTCGAATCGATTGTTGGAAAACAGGAAGATATCGAAATTGCAAAACCTAAAACGACAGATCCGGCCCAGGATACCAGGGATACTTGCATCAGAAACCCCTTCTTTCTGGACAGCAGAGGAACCGAACTCTTTAATCAAAGTTACCTCTATACTATGGAGATTAAGCAAGAGAGAGTTCAGCTCGATCAAAAAAAAATTAAGCGTGCTGTTTATATTGAAACCCACCTTGGTGCAGAAGAAGCGGCCCTGCGGCAAGATCTAATTCGAAAATTCATTTCACAAGCAGGCTCAAAAGATAGAATTTCTGAATACATTGCATTTCTCAATCAATACTCAGATTTTGCTCGAGATACATTGACCTTGCATCTATCAAATCTCAAAAATAATGAACCTACAATCTTCATGTACCATTTTGGACCAATTTATTTCCTGAAAGTTGTAATGCATTTTATGAGAGAAGGCAGAACGGGTTTCATTCACCGTCGCTTGAAAAAAGACCAGATGCTAAGAGAATTACCATTAGAATATTTAAAGTTTACCCTAAAAGACTGGTGGGATGAAAAAATTTTTCGGGCTACTACCCGCCAGGAGAGAAACTCTAGAGAAACCTTTTTGACAATTTCAGCCCAAGTATCTGAACTGTGGAGAGAAGAACAGCCAAAAATTTTCAGTATAATCAGACGGGAGCCTTATCTGGTTCGAGCTATGAAACTGCATGACGTAAAAACTCTGGGTAAATTCATAGAAACCGAAGTCAGCTATCTTCTATATGTGATATTGCTTCGGTTTCTGGGACCAGATTTTATTTATCTGCCAGTACACCGAAAGGCCGGTTCTAGTATTTCGTAATCTTCTGGCGTAAAAGTTTCTCTGCTTCTTCGCGCGATATATCTTTTTGCAGCATAATCCCGTACCCGACTTTGAAGTCTCTGGGCTCTATTTTATTATTCTCAAAAATAAATTGAAATCGGGTAATATCTTCACTCATTAGTTTATCAACTTCGACTACTTTAGAAGGTCTGCCCTGGCGAATTCGGTAGAAGGTTCCGCTATTGGGATACAGTTCTACCCGAATAACCCCGTCTGTTACAAGCTCTATAAGATTATACTTTTTAAGTTCTTCTGAAAAACTTTTTTGACCTGGTAAATCTTCTTTAAGCTTTATAGTTTCAAAATTACTCAATTGCTTGACATCATAGGCATCACTTGATGCAAAAATTCTGAAAACTTCATCTTTTTCAGCAGGAAGAGCAAAATATGCATCCCGGGCTGTAATATACTCATTGGATTGTTCTGATTTCTTCTCTGCTGTTTTACAGTGAAAAACTACTAGAGATAATAACAATGAAAGGCAGGCTATCTTACGCATAAATATAAATAATTTTCAATTATCGGCAGTCAATGAATTTTTGAACTTTAACATGTCGTAAATAACGGGCAAAACGTTCAATTTCACCTTTTTGCTTTTAGCAATTCTGAGAGGTTCACCAATAATAGCCTCTACCTCCATCTCTCTACCCGCTTCAAAATCAAGTAACATAGAGGTTTTGTAGGGTTGCATTTTTCTTGTACGCTCAATCATATCAGTGATGTTTTTCCTGGTCATGGAAATACCCTCTGACTTTGCAATCTGTACAGTTTCTGACATCAATTCTTTGACCAGTTTTAAACTATATGGCGAACCAATCATATCTGTGGTGCTCACATTTCCCAAAACAACAGAAAGGGAATTGAATGGAATATTCCATAAAAGTTTTTCCCAGCGCAGTTTTCTTAGATTTTTTTCCTGAACAACCTGAATTTTGGCTGCACTGAACAGCTCAAACACCAGCTGGGCTGCATATTGATCTTGCTTAGCCAGACCCGAAAGCTTTATTAGTCCGTAATCAATATGGTGAATCTTATTACTGTTTTTTCTATGAATACAAGTGAATGCCAAAGCCCCAACTATGGCATTCGAAGGATACATTTTTCGTAATTTTTCTTCAATATTGATACCATTTTGAAGAATTACAATGATAGATTTCGGATGTAAAACTTTCCTGAGGCAGTCCCAATCAAAACTTGGTACAAACTTGGCCGCAACCAGAATCACATCTGCCTGCTTCATTTGAGAGGTTTCTGCAAAATAGTTCAGCGAGCATGAAAAATCTCCCCAAATACTCTGAATTTTTACTCTGACCGGTTTCTCATTCGCTGAAGATCGAGACTGAAATTGAACCATACAACCCAGTTGATGCAGTTTGGCACCATAGAAAGTTCCCACTGCTCCTGCCCCTATGACCGCCACTGACTTCAAAACATTCATTTGCTGTAGCCTGAAAAATCTTGATTCCCGGTCAATAATAAACTCTTTTAAAAATTGAAATATTGAATTCTGAACACAGAAAGCTTCAGAGTATTTCAGATTCAGACCTCAATATAAAATTGCAACCTTTTCAAAGCTCACTTGTCTAATCTGTATGCCCGAAAATCTGATCGTAAAGCTGAACAATATCGAAGCACAGCTTGCCCAACTGCAGAATGTACAGTGTGAAAGCGCTTCTGCTGCCAAAATTCTGATTTCTTTAGTTCCAATGTTGGGTGTAATTCTGGGAACGACTCTGCTGTTTTTCTTTATTCTTTGGCAGTACAAGCTGAGAAAAGAATTGATACGATCAGGAAATTATAAGCCGGTTTTAGATGAAAGAATCAGGACCTTAAGCCTGCTCATTGGTCTTTTAAGCATTGCAGTGGGCTTACCAATGACCATTTTGTTTTTAATTATCGAAGGTGTTTCTTATTCCGTTCTGGGCGGATTACTTCCTTTCAGTGCAGGTATCGGTCTGCTACTTTTTTTTATCTTTTCAGGAAAAAAAATCAGGGAGACAACTTAAAGACAAAAGTAAGACTTAACCGGAGTCACTTTTGTCACCCGAAGAATTTAATGAAATGTTTTTAGAAAATACTGACAGAATTTACAGTCTGGGTATGCGCCTATTTAGAAGTCACTCAGAAGATGCAATGGATTTTACACAAGAGGTATATCTTCAGGCATTCAAGAATATGAATAAATTTGCCGGTAATTCTGCTTTTTCAACCTGGCTCTATTCTGTTGCATTGAATCTGGGTTTGAACCAGATTCGCAGACGCAAAATAATTAAAACACAGTCCTCGGATGCAGAATTTTCTGAAGAATTAGTAGATTCCAGAGACGAAACCCCCGAAAATCAGTCCATCCGCCAGGAAACCATTGAAACAATTCGGTCAGAAATTGAACTTTTACCTGAGAATTACCGATTACCGTTAATGCTTTTTTACTATGAAGAAATGTCATATCAAAAAATTTCTGAAAAACTGAACATCAAAGAAGGAACATTGAAGTCTCTCGTGCATCGAGCACGCAATCTTTTGAAAGATGCTCTAAAAAAACGAGGTATAGAATGAAAAATCAAAACTGGAACAGTGTCGATGAGTCACAACTCAAGATATCCATACAAAGCTGGCCCGAACATAAAGCACCCGAGACTTTGCGTCATCGACTTACCCTGCTAATGCAGGCACCTGGATTACAAATCTGGCATCTGGTAGTTTCGCTATTGTTGATTATCGTATTTCCGCCGGTATTTGCTCGTTTTAGCAGAAATCTATCTTTTGATTTGAGCAGCACATGGCATATTAGTATGTACATCATTGCAGGTGTCGTTGCGTTTTTATTAATAGCAGCTGCTGTTGTTCAGTATATGTATGAACTGGAAAGCGGTAGAAGACATTTGCCGAAATTTTTCGCTGGATACTTGAAGAAGTAATCAGGGAAAATTGCAGTACGCATTCAGCAAGATTGCTCAAATGTATTTTGACTTCAGGTAATTCGAGTAAAGATTTTGTCAAACCTTAATCGGCGAGGGCTTCATCAAGGGTTTCGTAAATTAAAAAATGCTGGTCTGATTTTGTCAACTTGAACACCATTGCAATGGTATGGTTTATACCCACAAGGACAAACTCGCCTGCATAGGCTGCAATATCTTTCTGTAATTGGAACAAGGAGCCCATAGCAGAACTATCGAGATATTGAACACTGGAAAGTACAAGTACAATCTTGGGGGGTCTTTTCTGAATAATTTTACCCATTTGTTCCCTAAAATCAGGAATATGGTACATATGCAGCTGGCCTACAATTACCTTAACGATCTTTGTAGAGCCTTGGTCTTCAACTTCAATTAGAGCTTCTTCTTCCATCTGGTTTACTGCCGAACTTCAAACAGCATAAACAATACATTTCTTAACGTCAAGGAAAAATGTGCCTATTCCTAGACGGTTTAGTTGTAAACCGCTTGAAAAAATGCTTGCAGCATGAATAAAATATTCAGATATAGTCAACGGCCGTTTGGTATGGCAGACGTCGAATATCTGTATGAATAGTAACATGAAAACAAAGACTAAGAAAAAGAACGACATCTTTACCATAGAGATCGACGGTCCTATTAAGTCTGGTATGGAGTTTGATCTCGCGGATGAACTCGAAGCCTGCCTGCATGATAGCGAAGTTCCCAAAATTGTGGTCGACATGAAGAAAGTTCCATTCATCAATTCGGCTGCCTTGGGTATTTTCCTTAACATTTTCAAAGAAGTAGAAAAGAGAAATGGACGTTTTGGTCTTTGCTCAATCAGCAGTGATGTTGACAATCTGTTAGAAATCACTAAGCTAAGCTCTGTTCTTGAGATTTTCAAGAACCAAGAAGATGCTATAGACTCTTTTACCGACTGATTGCTTGGCTGTTTATTCAATATGGAATTTTATATTTTTCCTGGGAATGGGGTTGTTTGTACCTCATTTCTCCCCATTTGTATACTCTGATCTCAAAGTAGAAGAACCCGGGGTACTTTTTTTCTTTTCACAGTTGGCGTTTCCCGCTGGTGCCTTGTTATTCGGAACTTTGAGCGATAAAACGCTGCATATTCGAAGATATCTTGTAATCCAGATTGTCTTGACTTCAGTGTTTTTAACCGCTTTTGGCCTTACAAAAGCAGGATCCTTGATACAGGCCACAATTTATATTTCCCTGATGCACTTTTTTATTGCCGGAATCAATCCTCTCATAAATGTTTCTTACTTACAGAATAATCTACCTTCTGAGAAGCTGGGGCAGGTTAGAATGTATGGCACAATCGGATTTCTTATACCCAATATCGTAACTGTTTTTTTCCCGGTTTCCAGAATCATTCTACTGATCCTGGCTGCAGGATTTATGGCTTTAAGTTTAAGCTTGATTTATTATTTACCTTCAGGTCGCTCATTGAGAAGCCAAAATCAGCAAAAGGTAGAATTTAAACAACTGTTAAGGCTGCTTTTTTCACCTTTGTTTCTGTTCTTTTTATTCATCATGTTTCTTTTTTATTTCCAATTTGCACCTGCTGAATTCATTGTCAGCGAATATCTTCGAGAAATCAAAATTCAAGCATGGAATATCCCCTTAGATTCTGTCTCCTTAGCCTGGGTTCTCTCTGCCTGCTCTGAAATTTTCTTTTTCTCAATTTCGCCTTTTATATTGAAACGAACAGGTTCGTTGGGTATGATTGCCGTTGCGGTTTTATTTGGAATGCTAAGATATACTTTAATGATTCTGATTCTGCCCGGCTCTCTTTGGCTTATTTTTATCCAGATTCTGCATGGCTGGCACTATGGCCCGGCTTATCTCGGTTCAGTTTTGCATGCAGGTGAAAAAGCTCATCCCAGCAGGCAGGCAACAGCACAGTCAGCAGTCTTGGTATTGAGTAAAGCGGCAGGAGCAGGCTGGAGCGGCCTGATATTGGGGAATCTAGCAGGGAACAATAACTTTGTGGCAGTATTCAGCATATCATTGATGGTGGCCCTTGCTGCATTATTACTGCTGGTAAGTTATTACAAAGTACAAAAGAAGATCAAGTTTTTTGTAAATGATAATCAAGTTGTATAATATGCATTAATTTTTACATATTCTTCTGTATAATCACAACCAAAGACTGTCCAATTCTTGTTACCACAATTCAAGTCGATTCTTAAATCGAGAACTTCATTTTCATTCATATACTGACTTAAAAGATTTAACTCATTATTGTTATACTCTTTGCCAGGGTTTCCCCAGAACAATTTAATTTTATTCGGCTTTATTTTTACTCCTGGAGTTTTTCCGATCGCCATAAAAATTCTTCCCCAATTCGGATCCCCTTTGTATATCGCTGTTTTCACCAAAGGCGAATTAATTATAGACTTTCCTATTTTTTTAGCCTCTTTCGCAGATTTAGCACCGGTTACATGTACCCTGAACAGCTTAGTAGCACCTTCCCCATCACGAGCAAGATACTCAGTGAGTTCAGTCGCAAGGGATAAAAACTCTTGCTTGAACTTGATTAGATCAGGTTTACCGGCGATTCCATTTGCCATTATATGCACCGTATCTGAAGTAGAAGTGTCTGAATCAACAGAAAGTGAATTAAATGTGGGAGCAATGACATCATTCAACATTTTTTTTAATTTACCTGAAGAGATTTTTGCATCTGTAAAGAAATAACTTAACATTGTTGCCATGTTTGGCTCCAGCATACCACTGCCTTTTGCCACCCCAACCAATGTAACATCACCGATTTTTCTGTAACCGAACTTAGGAAAAGTATCAGTTGTCATTATAGAATGGGCAAATTCGACGAAGTCACAGTTATTTGCAAGCTTCTGTGGTAAATTTTCAATAGCTGAGAGAATCTTATCGATTGGCAATGGACGGCCAATAACCCCTGTTGAAGAAGGAAAAATAAGTTCAGATTTGCAATTCAGTTGAGAGGCTAACTGTTTACACACTTTAAGGGTATTTTCAAAGCCTGCCTTTCCGGTTGCAACGTTCGAGTTTTTTGAGTTAACAATAACTGCCCGGGTTTTCCCTTTTTTAATATGCTTCTGCCCGACTAAAACAGGATTCCCTTTGATTTTATTTTTTGTGAAAACTGCTGCAGCATTGGCTTCTATGTCTGAAACTACTATACCAAGATCCAGAGTTGTGTCTTTTATACCCGCATTGGTAACATAAGTTTTATATCCTTTAGGCATTTCAGTCAAATCTGATGGTCTAAGCATAAGTTCATTCTTGGATGCATATTTATACAGTCAATCGAACATATGATCGTAGATTTATCGAATTTTTTTCAATTCACTGAAACAAATCTGAATTTTGCAGGTATATGTATATATGCTATGCAATAGAAAAATTCCACGGACCAACATATTCGTTGACTACACTTGGGAAGTTAGAATTCCCAGAAAAATCTGGGAGAAGGTTAAAGAACGGGCAGACCAACAAGATGTCACATATTCATGGGTTGTTCGCTTTTGTGTATTTACCGCTTTGAAAAAAAGTAACCAAAAAAGATTCAATGAGGCTGTTGTGGAATTCCACAACAGGCGAAATATAGGCGCTACAAAAAAAGAATCTCACCACAGATTCCAAATGTGTTTGTACGGCGAAGATCAGTCATGGCTTAGAATCAGAGCCATGGAAGTCAAAACTTCCGTTACAAGCCTGATTTTAACCTCACTCCTCATGTTTCTAGACGATCTTGAAAAGTTTTCTCAATCGACGAGAACTTCAGTACAACAGGTTATTAAAGTTTTTCGCTCTTGCAATACCAAATGTGACTTCTCTTCTGAAATTCCGCTTCGATTCCATCAATTCCTGGAGCGGTTTCATTGGAACTCTACAAACACTCCCTACTGGTAAACAATATACAGCCTGTATTTATTTGTAAGCATGCACAATGGAAATTTTGACAAAAATTGAATCGATCGAGCCGGCAATAAGACAAGCCGGAGAAATTATGCTCAAATATCTGGACCAAGATAAACAAATCGAGCATAAAGAAGCAGTCAATCTTCTCACAAGAGCAGATGTCGAATGCGAACAATTACTGGTAGATTTCCTAAAAAGTAATTTTCCTGATGATGGTATACTCGCAGAAGAAGGACATCAATACCCCTCACAAAGCGGCTTTACCTGGGTTATTGACCCGGTAGATGGTACTACCAGTTATGCACATGGCTTTCCCCAGTTTGCGGTATCTGTAGGCCTGGTAAACGACAACAACGAATCAATTGGCGGGGTCGTTTACAATCCCTACTACAAAGAAATATTTCAAGCAGCAAAAGGTCATGGGGCATCTTTAAATTCAAAACCAATTAGAGTAAGCAATGTTCCCTCATTATCCGTCGCACTGCTCGGCACAGGCTTCCCTTATAATCGGCGCGAACGAATGCCCTTACTAATGCGCCGCCTCGCAACAATATTGCACAATGTTCATGATGTCAGACGCACCGGCTCAGCGGCATTAGACATTTGTTATGTTGCCTGTGGAAGAACGGATGGATATTTCGAAGAAGGACTAAAACCTTGGGATACTGCTGCGGCTTTATTGATTCTTGAAGAGGCGGGTGGCAAGGCCTCAAAATTTGACGGTGCAAAAGCAGATATTTTCTTTCCCGAGCTTTGTGTTTCTAACAGCACAATTCATGCTGAGTTGATCAATCTGCTGAAAGATGCGCATCTTCGTGAAATTATTTGAGAATCTCTGAAATAGTTCATTAAGGAATTTTTCAGAGGTTACTTAAGAAAATTATAAAAAAAAATCAAAAACCAAAGCCGATTAGTTCCGGTACGGATTGCTTTCATTACCAGAGCATCGACTTTGATTTGACCTACTTTTGAAAGTCTGTTCGTGATGGGTTACTCGAGTTCTTGCAATCCGCTGATAAAACCTTCAACAGTTTTCTTTGCATCTCCAAAGACCATCATCGTGTTGTCTTTATAGAAAAGCTCATTATCAATTCCTGCAAAACCGGGGTTCATAGACCGTTTCAACACTAGAACAGTTTTTGACTGTTCCACATTCAAGACCGGCATCCCATAAATTGGACTCGCAGGATTTTCTTTCGCAGCAGGATTCACAACATCATTTGCCCCGATTACGATTGTAATATCGGTATTGATAAAATCATCATTGATTTGATCCATATCGGCAAGAAGATCATAGTCTACGCCTGCTTCAGCGAGAAGCACATTCATATGACCAGGCATTCTTCCGGCCACAGGGTGAATTGCAAATCTCACTTTTGTCCCCTTTTTCATCAGATAGTCTGTTAGTTTTTTTACAACATGCTGGGCCTGGGAAACAGCCATACCATACCCTGGTACGATGATAACGGTTTCTGCTACATCCATCAGCATGGCAGATTCCTCTGCAGACATACTCTTAACGGTACCCTGAATCTGACCCGCGCCTGTGTCTGTGCCGGCGGCTGGTGCTGCCCCGAAACCACCAAACAGAACATTCGCTAACGAGCGATTCATCGCTTTGCACATGATGTTTGTGAGAATCATCCCTGATGCACCGACCAATGAACCAACCACAATTAATGCATTATTCCCGAGCACAAAACCGGTCATGGCCACTGCAATACCAGAATAAGAATTGAGCAGAGAAACAACGACCGGCATATCTGCCCCTCCGATAGGAATGACCAGAGTAACACCGAGAATTGCAGAAAGACCGCTTACAATTGCAAAATACAGAAGGGCATCAGAACCTGAACCACTCAATTCATTATACAGTAGAACACCACAGACAATGGCTGCAATCGCCATAACAAGGTTAAGAGTTTTTTGTAGAGGAAAAATCACGGCCCGGCCAGTAATAATTTCCTGCAGTTTCCCGGCCGCAACGAGACTTCCAGTAAAAGTTACCATGCCAATCAAAAATGATAACAACATAGAAACATAAACGATCATATCATCGGTTATAGCCGATTCTTTGCTGAAGTATTCAGCAGAAGCAACGAGATATGAAGATAAACCACCGAAACCATTCAGCAAAGCTACCATTTGAGGCATTCCTGTCATTTTCACAGTTTTTGCCATAACGATACCAATCACGGCACTAGCTACAAGACCTGCAGCAATCAAATCGTATCGAGAAACACTTTCGTCAAAAATACTGACCGTCGCCCCAATGGCCATGCCGATCATAGACAATAGATTGCCTCTGCGGGCGGTTTTGGGGGAGCCTAAAAACTTTATACCGAAAACAAAAGCAATAACCGAAATCAGATAAATTATATCTATAAATCCTTCAGGTAAATTAATCATATTAAATCCTTATTTATTTTTTTTCTTGAACATTTGCAACATGCGATCAGTAACCACATATCCGCCAAAAACATTCAACCCTGCAAAAAAAACTGCAGCAAGGCCCAGTAGCGAAACCAAGTTTGACCAGCCGCCATCTCCGCCTGCTACAATCAAAGCCCCTAGAATGGTGATTCCAGAGATTGCATTTGAACCTGACATGAGAGGTGTATGCAATGTAGGTGGTACTTTCGAAATCAATTCAAAACCAGTAAAAATTGCCAGCACAAAGACATAGATAGTTAAAATTAATGTTTGTATATCAGCCATAATGTTTCTCCTTATATTTTTAACGTCCAACAGACGTTTTTACGATCTGCGAAACAAGCTCACCATCTTTTAAGACTCTGGTTCGATTTACAATTTCATCATCATCTTTAAGATTGAGCTGATTATCTTTCCACAAATACGTTATCAGATTCTCCAGGTTTTTAGAATACATTCGACTCGCGCTATTCGCCATTGAACTGGTCAGATTTACCGGGCCAATTATTTTTACGTCATTTACACGTACAGTCTCTCCTGGTTTTGAAAGTTCGACATTGCCCCCGGTCTCTACGGCCAGGTCAACAATCACACTGCCGCCTTTCATTCCTTTGACCATATCTTCTGTCACAAGAACAGGTGCTTTTTTACCGAATACCTGTGCTGTGGTAATGCAGATATCTGATTTTGCAAGATGCTTGCGTACCAGTTCTTTTTGTTTGGCCAAAAACTCAGGGGTTGCTTCTTTTGCATAACCCTGCTCATCTTGCATACTCGCATCAATTTCCATCTCAACAAATTTGCCACCCAGACTTTCAACCTGCTCCTTTACTGCAGGACGCACGTCAAAAACTTCTACAATCGCTCCCAAGCGTCGAGCAGAAGCAATTGCCTGTAAACCTGCAACCCCGGCACCTAAAATCAGTACTCGAGCCGGTTGAATGGTGCCTGCGGCAGTCATGAGCATGGGAAAAAATTTTCCAAATTCATATGCAGCCAAAAGTACAGCCTTATAGCCGGCAATAGTCGCCATTGAACTTAAAACGTCCATTGATTGAGCCAATGTTGTACGTGGAATGAACTCCATTGCAAAGGCACTGATCTTCTTTGCCCCCAGTTTATCTAATGATGAAATATTTTGAATAGGATCCAAAATTGCAAACAACAAGGCACCGTCTTTTAAATTCTGAATCTCAGAATCAGTTGAGGGATGCCTCACTCTGCAAATAATATCACAGCCAGCAAGTGCTGCAGAGTCAACTAACGTTGCTCCCGCTTCGATATATTCGTCATCTGTGAAGTGTGCAGACTCTCCTGCTCCTTTTTCTACTGCAATGGTGAATCCTTTTGATATAAGTTTTTTTACAGATTCGGGAATCAACCCGACTCTGCGTTCACCTTCCAGTATTTCTTTCGATACCCCGATTTTCATAAGCTCTCCTTATTTATTTAAGACTAACCAAATTGTATATCCGACATAGACCGACAAAAAACTTATTCCTTGCCAGCGCTGCAATACGTGACGCTGCCCTATGTACAAAAATATATACAGCAAAAATGCAGAAAACAGTGCAAGACCCAGGTCAATATATGAATCATCGGGAATTGGCAAAGGGCGGATGGATGCAGATATGCCAAGTACCCAGAAAATATTAAAAATATTTGAACCTACTACATTTCCTACTGCAATCTCAGGTTGTTTTTTTCGTGCAGCTACAATTGAAGCCGCCAATTCTGGTAACGATGTGCCAACCGCAACAATCGTTAGACCAATGACACGCTCTGAAAGCCCGGCGACAGTAGCAATTTTTACTGCACCATTGACAATCCATTCACCGCCAAGACCCAGACCGATGAGACCAAGAATAACAAAAATGACTGATTTTAAAGTTGAGAGAGAAACAGAACCCTGTTCTTCGGACTCTGAAAAATCTTTTTTGCCGGTTATTACAGTATAGATATAATATAAAAACACAGAAAAAAAAGCGATGAGTAGAAATCCATCCGACCGTGATAGAACATCTGCCTGCGCACCGTCAATTTCAACATCGAGAGTTAAGATAAAAAGCACAATTGACGCCAGCAATGCAAACGGAATTTCCCGTGTGGCCGTTGTCTCTTTTACTTTCAGGTTACCAAACAGCGCTGTTACACCTAAAATTAAAAAGACATTGGCTATATTGCTGCCAACAATATTTCCATAGGCAAGACCATTCTGACCTCGAGTAGAGGCCAGAATATTTACAATAAACTCAGGCAGTGATGTACCGAAAGCAACTACTGTCAAACCGACAACAGTTGTCGATACTCCTATTTTCTGGGCAAGGCTGGCTGCACCATCGACCAACATATCTGCTCCTTTAATTAAAGCGGCAAAACCGACAATAAAGAGCAAGTATGTTACAAATTCTGGCATTACTTGCCCTTACGTACTAAAAACTGATCCCAGATTACTACGATTGGTGCAGCAACAAAATTAGAAGAGTATGTACCAATCAAAATACCAATGATTAAAACCTGAGACAGTTCTAACAGTCCCTCACCCCCAAAGAAGTAAACCGGTAAAATTGCCAGTAAAGTTGTGGTGGTTGTGTTTATGGTTCGAGTCATAGACTGCCATATCGACTTGTCGACCAGTCTTTCAACGGCCACATCAGGATTACCATGCATATTTTCCCTAATACGGTCAAAGATTACAATCGTATCATTGATCGAATAACCAAGAATAGTCAACAAAGCAGCAACCACCGGAACACTTAATGGAATCTGTAAGACCCCAATAATGCCAAATGTCAAAAATAAATCATGCAGAGATGCCAGTAAAGCCCCAACAGCAAAATTGAGTCGAAAACGAAATGCTATATAGATGGTTATGAGTCCCAATGCAATAGCAAGTACATTCAATGCAGATACCCTAAGATATTTTCCTACTGTTGGTCCCACATGGGAAGCGCTCTCGATGATCACATTTTCTTTTTCATTCTTGCCTATTTTTTCGATCATCCGCATTCTCAAGTAATCTACTGAATTGATTGCAAATTCCATTTTCTCAAGTGAATCTCTACTTTTTTCTGCGGCCTCTGTGAGCCGAATTTCCTGAATTCCGTTGATTTCAATTTTGATCAGTTTACCAGATTCTTTACCAGCACTGCGTACATCTGCCGGAATTTTTTCAGAGGTGAGAAAATCTCTGATACTGTTTACAGATACAAATTGATTCCCCTTAATCTCGAGTTTTATACCACCGGCAAAATCAATGGACTCATTGAAACCATTGTGAACAGCAAAAGTATAATAGAAAGAAAGACCAAGAAATACCATGGATCCTATGATGCTGATCCATTTCAGCTTCATGAAAGAAAAATTCATTACTTGGCCTCCTGTGAAGCAACTGCCGATGAATCGGTTTTACCCCAGCCAATTGAGATTTTTTTTATTCCCATATCAATTACCAATGCGAAGATCAGTGATCTGTTGATGAACAGAGTCGTAAACAGTGTGCTCAGAATGCCAACAAAAAGGGTCACTCCGAATCCCTTGATAGGTCCTGACCCCAGTTTTGAGGCAAGAATTATTGCAGCAATCAAGGTTGTAAGGTTTGAGTCGAGAATGGTGCGTGTTGCATTTTCAAAACCAAGAGAAATAGCTGTAATGAGTTTCTTTCCTTTTTTTAATTCTTCTTTTATTCGTTCATAGACAATCACATTCGCATCGACCGCCATACCCAGGGTCAATACAACCCCTGCCAAACCCGGCAGAGTAATGGTAAAGTCCATAAGCGCAAACAAGGCAGACATAAACAAGAGATTCAATACTAAAGCCAGGTTTGCAATCAGCCCAAAAGCATGGTAATACAATACCATATAGGTTACAATCGCTAACAATCCGAACAATATAGCAGTCAGTCCATTTTCAATTGATTCCTGACCAAGGGAAGGTCCCACAGATCGTTCTTCTACTATTTTCATGGGAACAGGTAAAGCCCCCTCTCGAATAATCAAAGCAAGGTCTCTCGACTCTTGTTGCGTAAAATTCCCGGTTATTCTAGCTCTGCCCCCGGTGATGGGTTCATTGATTCTCGGATGCGAACGAATCATTCCATCAATTAAAATTGCCAACTCCCTGCCTTTGTTATCAGTTGTCAGCTGGGCAAATTTTTCCCGCCCCGCAGAGGTAAGTTCAAACTCAACTGTGTATTGAGGAGGCACTGTTTCAGGATCGAAATTAGAGTAAACATTTCTACTCATAGAATCACCCGATAAGGAAACTTCATTTTCGAGAACCTTGAAGTAGACTGGTTTTAAGGCTGAACCTTTTTCAGAGTTAGAGGTTTTTGATTGAAAAACATAAATGCCCAAATCGGGCGGCAGATTTATTTTTCTTTCAAGCTCAGTTATAAAATTCTGACGCTTGAAATCAGAGTCCAGCTCAATGTATTCATTAAAAAACTCATTCGCCTTATCTGAATAATTTGAACCGGTTTTCTCTCCTAAACGATATTCAACCCGGGCAGTTGAAGAGATTACTTTTTTCGCCTGTTCAGGTGAAGCAACTCCAGGCAAAGAAATTTCAACTTTATCTGAACCTTGCAATCGAATCAAGGGTTCAGATACCCCTGTTTTATCAATTCTCGAGCGAATAATTTCAAGCGCACCCTCGGTATCTGCTTTCTTTCGGGCATCAGAGAAATTCAAAGTTTCTGCAATTTGTTTAAGCTCAGTTTCCAGGGATGCTTTTTTCTTTGAATCTGTCTCGGCTTCCATTCGCTTTTGCAGATCTTCACGATAAGCCTGGGGATATTGACGTTCTAATTGCGTTTTTAATTTATCAAAATCTGCCTCAAGCACAAGGTTCATTCCCCCTTGTAGATCGAGACCGAGCTTAAATGGTCTTGCCATAAGGTTCTCTTCAACCCACATTTTTTCAAGCGTGACTCTCGATGAATCAACCCCATTTTGACGACCCAGTTCGTTTAAAAAAGCTGTTTGTACAAAACTTCCTTTTAATACGACTTCTATTTCTGGTTTATCATTGATTTCCCAGGAATATTTATCTGCATAAAATTTTTGCAAAAATTTACTGAGCTCCTGGGCAGCAAGTTTTTGATCTTCTACTGACAGACTTTCCTTAAATTTTACATGAATTGTGCGTTCACCAATATTCGGCCAAACGAGCAGGATAGCGAGAGTTATGGAGAACAAAATAGTAAATAGACGAGTTTTATTGTTCAAGGGAATTCCTCCGGAGATTATCTTTTTCTGAATTTACTGTTATTGCGAATGCGAATTCTATAAAGAATGAATATTATGACGATAAAGCCAATGACCAGTGCCTGGGTAAGATTCGGCAAATTTGCATTGATCGAATTTTCTTTATTTGCCTGGTTTTTTGTACCTTCGAGTGTCTCGACAATCACCTCTTTCTCAAGTTCTTTATTCAAATATGTTGAAGAACCTTCAAAACCGGGAATATTTCGCGTATCAAACGAAAAAGAAGGATCTTCAGGAGCCGACAAAAATTGTTCGCGTATTTTTTCTGCAGGAACCGCAATAACACTTGTGATTAAAGAAGTGTAGCACAGAAGACTGAAAAGATATTTCAGGCGGGAGTATACAAAACCAGACATACCATTATTTGTTCGAGCAACAATCTGTTTGTATCTGGTTTTTTTTTTATTTGTATAGTCATTCAAAAGAGAATATCCCTGCAGTTGAATACCGATGGTATTCTTTATTTTTTTGTTTTCGAAACCCCTTCACTGGTCTGTTCAGGGGTAGGGTTCACAACTTCAATAGAGTTAATTAAAACTTCGACTTTTGTATTTTCAGC
>JAGRNJ010000022.1 GCA_020440825.1 Leptospiraceae bacterium
TAGTACCTTTCCAGAATTTCTTCAGGCGGCCTGGAATGCCGGGGTTATCGGATACGATGTTGACTTTGTTCGAAGGCAAGTTAAGTATTACGGCGCCAGCGGCGAATTCTATATCGAGGAATATCCAGCCGTAGAACTGAAGGAATAATCGTTCCCAATCAAGCGCCGACACCAGGTCGGCGAATTACAGCAGCTGCAATGATTTCACCTGACCTGTATAGATGAAACTTGTGCTTGTCGGCCGGCATTATGAGCGAGGGCTGCCACCACCATCCATGGCTCACGAGACTTACGACCTCCATATCGAGTGGGCCCTTTGCCTTCTTATTTTTATCTCAGTACTGTAAAGTTCCTGCATCAACCCAGGGAACAATTCTGGTATCACTCTGTACCCGGGATTCAACCCCGCCATAAACACAATAGCAATGCTGCACGTCAGAAATAATTTTTTGAAAGTAATGTAAATTTCGAAAAAAATCTGAAGCAATCGTCTGTGATGATTTTATTTCGAGCAATGAAATTTTCGCTCCGCCGTCAAGTACAAGATCAACTTCATGGCCTTTACTGTCCCGCAGAAAATACAAGTCATGGTTTCTTGCAGAATTAAACCGACTCTTTATGATTTCTGATACCACAAACGTTTCAAAGATGGAACCCCGCAAGGGATGAGCAGCCAGGTGATCAGGTTCCTTAATTCCTAACAGAAAACAGAGCAGTCCTGTATCGATAAAATATAATTTAGGTGTTTTGGTAAGTCGTTTACCAATATTCTTATAATATGGCTGCACTAACTTGATAATGAAACTAGCCTCGAGCACGGTAATCCAGGATTTTATTGTGTTGTGAGTCACACCGCAATCATTCCCCAGCTGGTTCAAGTTCAGTTCCTGCCCTGAACGACCGGCGCAGAGCTTTAAAAATATTTCAAAACGGGATAAGTCCTTTACATTCAGGAGATTGCGTACATCTTTCTCAAGGTATGTGTCGGTGTAAAAAGAATACATATCAGTGGGATGTAGATTTTTATCAAAAATTCTGGGATAAAAACCTGTATAGAGTGTGGTATTCAGATCAGGAAACATCCCGTGACCATAAGCCTCCGTTAAACTGAAGGGCAACAAGCGCAAAATGGCAGTTCTGCCCGCAAGAGACTGGCTAACCGATTCCATCAATTCAAACTGACCACTGCCAGTCAGTATAAAGCGTCCGGGGGTAGAGTCAGAGTCAACCTCGGTCTGTAAATAAGATGCCAGTTCAGGGCTCTTCTGAAATTCATCAAAGACAGCTCCGTTACGATACTGTCGCAAAAACCCCTTTGGGTCGCTTTTTGCAAATTCCCGTACATCAAGATTTTCAAGGGTTACATAGTCCTTTTCTGGGAACAAAGTCTTTGAAATAGTTGTTTTTCCTGATTGCCTTGGACCGGTAATCGTCACAATGGGATACTGCTTCGCAAATTTTCGAAGAATTCCCTCTATTGTACGGATCTTCATCAATACAGATACACCAAGCTGCGCAAATTGTCAATTCAATTACCAATTTGCGCAGCTTGAAAGAGCTCTCAGCTATGAGGTACACTTTTCTGCATTACCGCAGAGAAACTGATCAAATACCATATTTATTCTGATAAAGGTCGCAGATCGTAAATTTTTCTTATTTTTGTAAACTCTGTTTCCATGTTGAGACCGAGATCTTTCAATGAACCCGTACGAACATCGAGTACCCAGCCGAATACTTTCGGGAAACCTGTCTTATACCATGATAGCTGCACATGGGTACTCTTGATCACATTATTGCACTGCTCGAGTACGTTGAGTTCTACCAGTCTGTCAAATCTTGTCTGCTCATCTTTTTGAGCATCAAGTTCTACTTTATGCAGCCGGTATACATCCCTCAAGGTTTGCAGCCAGTTATTCAGCTGCCCCAGATCAGAGGGGTTCAAGGCAGCTTTCACGCCACCGCACTCATAGTGTCCGCAGACGATAATGTATTTTATTTTGAGGTGCTCTACCGCATACTGTATGACCGAGCCGACATTGGCATCAGTGGGGATGATCTGGTTGGCAATATTCCGGTGTACAAATACTTCACCGGGATTCATGCCCATCATGTCTTCGGCAGTTATGCGGCTGTCTGAGCATCCGATATATAAATACTCTGGACGTTGACCCTGAGAAAGTTTCTTAAAGAATTCAGAATCGGTCTGTAATTTTTCCTGAACCCATTTTTGATTTTTTTTCTAAGATTTTGTTAAAAATCATTGTCACTCCGGTTGCATTTAAATTCTACATAAGAATTCCATTTTCGGGAAACTTCTTTTTGGGTAATGATTCTTCACCCAGCATTTCCAGTAAATCTCTTTCGATTGTCACCGTCATTGAAGTCAATGGAACATCATTCACTTTATTGTCGAAAGGGTTTTCCAGAACTGCACCGCTTTTATTAATAATTGAAAAAACAAAAATAATCAGACCGCAGGTAATCGATGCCAGCCAGAGATTTTCTTTCATCGCCGGTAAAATTGCCAATGGCAGTACTGCAATAAAAGTGAATAAAAAGATGCGGGTAAAAAAATCATACACCCTCGGCAATGGTGTGTTTTTTATTCGTTCGCAGCCGCCCTGCCAATTCTGTATTGTGGCCATTTGGGGCTCCAGACTAATCGGGTCAAACTGCCCCAGTTTTCCCTCGCGTACCCCGTCTTTGATTCTCTGCGCCATTTTCAACATGATCATATTGGGGATATTCTGATTTTTATCATAAGCAATATATTCTTCATGCGGCAATAAATGGGAATACTCAGTCGCATCACCGGCGTTTCGTAAATGTATACGCAGTGCATGAGCGTAAGCCCCCATACGGTGTATCATTTCTTGCGCAAAATTAAAAGCTTCTGCTTCAGAACAAGAATTTGCCTTGATCGCCGAATGAACCGATGCCAGAATCTGTCGGGAAAAAATACGGGAAGCATTTATTCCAGTTCCCCATAAAGTGCGGGCTTCCCACCATCGCG
The DNA here is from genome assembly GCA_020440825.1 of Leptospiraceae bacterium. Taxonomy (GTDB): domain Bacteria; phylum Spirochaetota; class Leptospiria; order Turneriellales; family Turneriellaceae; genus JAGRNJ01. The sequence continues at coordinate 3,014 of JAGRNJ010000022.1, forward strand.
AATATGAGGCATTATTGCGAAAACCCAAAAAGATGGCGAGTGATGTGGCCAAAAGACCCACAACAGCCAAAGAAACTCCCACATTCAGATATCCTGATTTGTGTAAATAAAATGCAAATAAAACCGACAGTACTCCGAATATTAATTCATATCGTACATACCAGAATATTCTGTGTGGTGCAAAATGTCTTTTGATTACCATAATTTTATTTCCTTCTGATCATTTTCAACGCAATATTCCGGCCTTGCTTCTGCATGATGGCAAGGTTGATCCATGCGAATGCCATCGCCTCTACATGGGGAACTTTTTCATCGTTGCCCATGTCCCAGACTTCGCCGAAGCCGGCATGGCCGGCGAGCTGCTTCACGGCTTCTTTCGCAGCGGGCGATCCGCCTGCCATAAACAGATCAATAGCGATTTGACCATATTCAGTATCGTAGACCGGGTTTGCCATATTCTCGAAGCCGGTTGTATTAAACGCTTTGACAACATCCCCACCAGTGACGTTTTTTAATATTTCGAAAGGTTTTTTCTCTTCCGGGGAAACCCCAATGGAATTTGTAGCATCAATAATGATTTTGCCCGGGATACTTCCGATAGACGTTGCCACTTGGGGCATCGCCTTGCCGGGGGTGGCAACCAGTATAATGTCTGCCTGCCGAGCGGCATCTTGAATCGTCAAGGTGGTATAATCTGAGTTAATATTTTCCGGGTTTCGAGAGCCTATTAAAATTTGATGACCTGCTGATTTCCAGCGGCCGGCTAAAGCGCCACCTACGTTTCCTATTCCTATTATTGCTATTTTCATTGTTCGTCTCCTTTTTGAAAAAATTTATATGATGCGCCTGCAAGTATCATTGAATCATTTCGCAACACCCTGAGTGGAACTGTACTTTCGAAATGATAAATACCTATTAGTCGCAAATGTATACTGACTGATAGTGGGATTTCCAGCCCGCCTTCAAAATGCCAACGGAAGTCCCGCTCTGAATCAACAGCCATTTGGTACCAGAGTTCCAGAGTAAGCTGTATTTTATTTTGTTCCCCATACCGGAAGAAAACGCGCGGCGTCAGCCTCATTATTTCGCCATAGTTCCCGCGCAGGTTACCGTCATTGTAGTATGGTACACCGTTATAAAAATTTCTTTCGACAGATACCATCAGCGAGATCTGAAAAACCATAGTTTTCTCACTGAGCGGGCTGAATGTGCCGCCGAGACCACCCTGGTGCCGGGCATCAATTTTTCTCCTGAGACCGGTTTCTGCCCAGTACATCACGAACGGATAAACTATGTTTTGTGGTACCAGATATCCAAAATTGCGACTGTTGAGATCATTTTCCGTTTGAAATCCCGAAAATGTGCCCCACATATGAGACGTTGAGGTCGACAGACCCCAAAAATCGTACAAATGGGAAAACTCAAGATCATTACGCCACAGTAAGCGGTCAACATTTCCCTGGTTCCAGGAAAATGTTGAGCCCAATTGCAAACGGGTTTTATCAGCGTGGATGTCGATCGGTTTTCCCCATATCATTTTTACGAAATTAGTCAGCAACATGACAACGAGGAAAATCGACAAACGATTCATATTGAATCAGACCCCAAGTGCAGATATCATCAATTTGGCGACTTCGCCACCGCTGAATTGCTGCTGTCCGGTAATCAGGTTACCATCCCTGACTGCAAACGGAGCAAACATAGGTCCTGTTATAAAGTTGGTACCGGGAACTTTTTTCGCTTCACTTTCAATCCAGAACGGCTGAATTTTTTGACCTACAAAATTATCGGCATACGCTTCTTCTGAATCAGCAAAGCCGGTCCAGGTTTTTCCTTCGACAAGCAGTTTACCGTCTTTGCCCTTGGCCTCTAACAGCACACAGGTTGCATGGCAGACAATTCCCACTGCTTTATTGGCTTCTACAAAATCGGCCACCAGTTTCTGCAGATCAGTGTTGCCCCGAAAGGTGTACATCGGAGACTGACCCCCCGCAAGAAAAATGCCGTCAAAATCGGACACTTTGATTTCTGAAATTTTTGGGGTATTTTCAATCAGCTTGGCCGTAGTGGCAGATTTTTTAAATCCAAGGCTGATCAGGTCATGGGCAGAATAACCACTGGCATCTTCAGGATCGCTGAATCCGTCTGGTTGAAGGGTACCGCCCTCCGGTGAAAAAATGGTTACCTCATAACCTTTTTCTTTGAATTCCCACCATGCATGGGTCAGTTCTGACCACCAGAAGCCGATTGGCCAGCCGGTCTGTTTAGACACAGATGCATTCGCGGCAATTATCGCGATTTTTTTGGGTTTGTCTTTATTTAATTGAGAAATATTCGCACTCATTATAAACTCCTTAAATTTGATTAAATTCAGTATATAGCTTTAAGGAAATATATGCTAAAAAAAGTTAGTACTATCAAAAAAGTAAGTTACTATCTTAAAGTTATTTACGAACAGTGGCTTTGTTTGACATTCGGATGTGCCGAGGTTTGAGAAAAATGGCAAGATCTTCAATAACCCTGTCGAGTATGCACTGGATAAACTTGGCGGCAAATGGAAGATGCCGATCTTGTGGCGTTTGCGCGATAAGACTCTGCGTTACAGCGAGCTGAAAAACAGTCTGGTTGGCATTACCCATCGTATGTTATCATTGCAGCTCAAAGAGCTCGAGACTGATGGCTTGATTCATCGCCAGGTTTATGAAGTGATTCCGCCGCGAGTAGAGTACAGCCTTACAGAATTCGGCAAAACTTCCATCCCGGTTATAGATACTTTGCGCAGCTGGGGACGTCTGTCTCTTGAAAAAGACGGAATAAAAGAAGGCCAGACTTCTGAAAACCCCCTGCTGGAGCGGAACAAAGTAAGTGTGCAGATTTTACAGGCATTGACACCCGAAGCATCTGGCCGTCGCTACTTTCGCATTCCAGAACGGAATATGGTCTTTTGTGCAAATTCAAGCCTGCTCTCTGCAGAAGATGACTTTATTCTCATACAAAATCATTTGCACAAGGCAGGGATCCCGGTTCCTGAAATTATTGATTTTGAGCCCGGTATTGGTTTGTTGCTGCAAGATCTGGGCAATGAAGATGTAAATTCGAGTTTATCAAGGGGGGATGCCAAGCGTCGCAAAATATTGAGCAGTTGCATTGAACTGCTGGTGCAGATTCATTCTCTGCAGCCTTTTACCCCGGTGGCACAGCGATTCTTTGATCGGGAGAAACTGGGTTTTGAAATTGACCTTACCATGCAGATGATCTCTGAGGTCTTTTCTGAACTTAATGTCGATGCTGCTGTTACTGAGTTCAGCGAGATTCTCAATTCTGTTGCCCGTCCCGAAGGATGGGTGGTCACGCATCGTGATTTTCATTCCCGTAACATTATGGTCTCAGATTCTGAAAAATTATTTGTGATTGATTTTCAAGATGCAAGAATGGGCTCGCCCTGGTATGACCTGGTCAGCTTTGTCTATGACCCGTATATTCGCTACAGTGACGGTGAGCGAAAAAAGATGATTGATCAATATTGTAAACTGTCAGGTTTTCCGTTTGATGCGAATGCTTTCGGGCAGGCTGCCTTACAACGCCTGCACAAGGCTCTTGGCACTTACCTCAAATTCGGTGTAAAATTAAAAATGCCGCGCTTTCTTGCAGCGTTACAGCCTTGCCTAGCAGATCTGCAGATTCTTGCAGTCGAGTATCCGGCTTTGCACATTCTGTATACCGCCATTGAATCTCAAATAATTCTGCTTCTAAAGAACAACCAGATTTCTGGTTCAAAAATATGAGCTTAGAAAAAGCACACGAGCAAATTGCAAAACCCCGGGCATTGATTCTTGCAGCCGGTTACGGTAAACGTATGGGTGCACTGACGCAAACTTTGCCCAAGCCTTTATTACCGGCAGGAAATGCGACCCTGCTTGATTACACACTGTTTCAGCTGTATCGCTGGGGTATTCAAAAAGTCTTCATTAACGTACACTATCTCTCAGAGAAAATAATTCATCATCTGGACAGATATTCCCATTTTGAATTTCAGATTCTGTATGAACCTGAAATCCTGGGTACGGGTGGTGCCTTGCGTACGGTTTATGAGCAGTTGGCGGATGACTCTGGGCTTATAGTGATTAACCCTGACCGGATTTTTTTCAGCCATGAGAATTACCCTCCACAGCTCTCGCCTTACACAGATGCTTCTCTACATGTGCTCGAAAAACCGGCCGGCAGTTTAGAGCCAGGCTGGGAGCTTCAAAATAATGTCTGGAGAATGAACAGGGCTGGCGGCCGGTTTTTTTATTGTGGATTGTCAATTCTGCGCCCTTCGATTGTCAAAGATTTTGCTTTGAATACTTTTTTTGAGCTTGGGCCGGTACTTGAAAATGTGGCCCAGCGGGATCGGTTGCAGTGTATTCCTTTCAGCGGAGTAAATTTTGATGCCGGTGTGCTTACATCATACCAGCAGACTTTGCAGAATTTTTATATTCCCGAATATGCGAGAGATGACTGGCAGAGATTTTTGCAGATTAACCCGTAATTTTATTCGAGCAGTCGGGCTTGATCTGTTTACCGCAGCGAATTCTTTTCGGCGAGACCGGGTTCATACAGAAAAACAACTCTACAGCCGAGCAGACTGCGAATACTGTCTTCATGATCAAACAGGCGCCGGGCATCGGCTTCTGAAATAACCACATCGGTATTGTTTTCGCCAAACGCAGACATGGCTACAGCAAGCAGGGGCATCCGACCTGCCCGTAATTGGGTTTCACGGTCGGTCAAATTTTCAGAAAAGCCGGCTACTGCACGGGTTACACCCGCATTTTTAGAAACAAATTCAGGGCCGTACAGCAACCGTCCCTCGGGAGAATAAATTCGAGGACCCAAAGAAGGGTTAAACTTTATACCTCTTGCATCGATGATCAGTCCGGTATATTTTACCGGTGCCAGACTCTCTGGGTATTCACCCGATGCAGTTCGGGTTTCATAAAAGTCCCCGACGTATTCTTCTTTGGTGAGTTTCAGATACCGCTCGGTGCCCCACGCAAACGGGATAATTTCGAGCAGACTGTCCTGGCCGCGCAGGGGAATCACAATCTGGGTAGAGAGTTCCCCCCGGCCTATTCGAATAGAGCCAACCGAGAGATTCTGAAAAAATTTAGAATAAGCAGAGGCAAAATTACGGTTTGTAGAGAGCAGGTCGCGAATTGTTAAATTGGCGTCTAAAATAAGGTTCTCAAAATCTGGACTCATTCTTTCCCACACCTTGTCGAGAACATCCCGCCGAAGCTCCTGTCGCTGGTGGGGATTGATATTTGTCGGGATTGGCAGGTCTGCTTTAACAATCAACCGGTATTTATTCCAAGCTGCCTGCAGGCTGTGGGTAGGCATGAAACTGCTTGGCCATATCAGGCTGGCTGTAATTATTAATAAGAAGAGAAACCGATTGGGCATACTCAAATTTCGGCAGAGAGCGGGCATTCCTGAAGTTTTTAAGAAAGTACACCTTTTTAATGCTTATTAATTATGTCTTTTTTGGCACCAACGTTACGTTACACGCATTATACAGTGAGCGAATAGAAATATTCGTATCTAGTAAATTATTCGTGAGGGAGTAACATGTAAAATGTTAAAAAAGACTGTTTTGTCTGCGTTCGCAGGTTTGTTTCTAATGGGATTCTCGGTATCAGAGTTGGTAGCCGTTGAAAAGACGATTTTTGTGCATGGGCGCAGCGATAAAAATCATTGCGGTACATCTACAACAGACGTTAACGACTACTGGAAATCTGACAAGAATCTGGCTACTTCATACCAGAGAATTTTTGTCGGCTACGACGGCAAAAGTGATCCACGGGAATGGGGTTCCTGCAGAGCCCAGAGCAATCTCTGGACAGTTCTTTATAACAACTGCCGTGCACCTAACAACTGTAAAATTATCTGTCATAGCGCTGGTTGTTATGCGGTTGATTATTTCTTTTCAACCTACCCATCTGTTACCAGCTCTTCGAGCTATAACATCAAGATTAACTGGGTGATGGATGTTGCTGCAGCAACTGGTGGTTCTGAATTGGCGAATATGGCATTCTGGGAAGGCAACGGCATGGTTTATGCGTTGAAAACCGGCAATGCACGTGCGTTCAATCATAATGTAACCGGTGGCATTGGTATGTGGCATTTAGGCGGTTATAATGGCTGGTGGTATACAGCGGCATTTTTGCCAGGTGAAGATGATGGTGCAGTTTCTTACCATTCTTCATGCGGTAAAAATTCTACAGGTAACTACAACCAGTGCTTGTACAATGGTACAAACTGGTCAAACCATTACGTCTGGATAGACTCTGCCCAAAGCAAGTACACGTCCAGTAAACAGGGATACGATCGGGATCATGGCCAAATGCTCGGCACTGCCAGAGAAATTTGGAACAGAACCCATGGTTATTGATCTAAATCTGTTTTTCTTGACCTTAAAACGCCTTCGGGCGTTTTTTTTCGCTCTTATTTTATTGCAGATGATCTCCTGCCGCTCGCGTGAAACAATTGAATCGGCCGGTTTTTTCTGGCAGTCCCCTGAAAGTGCCATTGAAATTGAACATAAATTCATTGAATCATCCGGTGACCCTTTGCAGGGTACTACCAACAAAGAAAATTTTTCAAGCAGATTGATTGAATGGCAAAATCAGAATGGCAACCCGTTGAAGACAGACCGTATTTCTCAGTGGTTTGCGGGACAATTCTTCGGGCCGGTATTTGATATTGATGGCAGGCTTTATTTTTTAAAGTTTTCAACCCAATGGGAATTGGTTGCGCTTGATAATCGCTCTGCACAGAGTTTGCAGACCATTGCAAGTCATTCATCTCAATTCATAAATTTGACCGGCTACAATACAAAAAAATCTCTGGCTTTTGTAAGCAGAATTTCTACGAATCAATGCCGGGTGTATATCTATGAAAACCCCGGTTCTTTGCACGCGCTTGATATTTCTGACTGCCCGGCACCGGTAGAGCCTAAACTTGCATATTCATCGAATGGCAATCTGTATGTGAAGGTAAATGAACGGTTTTATCTGGCAGATACAATGAAAGGCAGTATTGATCAAACTGAGTTTGTGCCTGCCTGTTTTGAAAATGGTGGCGATTTCGGGTTTTCTGTTTCTGAAGAAGGGTATCGATTTTACAAAGCAGATCAAAACTCTGAGGTGAAACTGCTTCGTGAAAAAGGGTATCCGCCCTTTGCACAAAGAACCAGACTGGTAAGAATTCGAGAATTTAAAGAAGGTTGTGAATAATGCGGGATTTCAGATATATTGCGGTGATCTTTTTTGTTGTGGTGATGGCTGGTTTCTTTTATCTCATGCGGGATGAAAGCGCACAGGAAAAAAGAGAAGTAATGGACTTTGAAGAAGCATTGCGCAAGCAGAGAAAATCTGATTTCGGGTTCTCAGGGCCCGGCGCCGATCTGCACAGAATTCTTGCAATGGGCAAGGGACCAGATAAGGCATCGCTTGAGGCACATACCCGTTTATATTTTCGATACCCGCCCAATTCCCGGCCCTTGAGCAATTCAATGAACGATTTACTGAACCCGCGTGCAATTCAAAATTCTAAACTGCCTTTGATTCGACAGGCAGATCGCAAGAAAATTCAAGATGGTAAAATGAACCCCGATGACCTGCCTGAATCAGATTACAGTTACCGTTTCTGGGGACCTAAAAATGCAATTGTTGGTAAAGAAACACTCATCGTTTATCTGGAAGTATATGCGAATGGCAGCAATGACCGCGTGCCGCTTACCATTAATCGGGCGATGGTCAAGTCAGATTTAAAAACCGGGGCCAAGCTGTTGAACCCTCCGCTCTATAATGATTCTGGTGCAAATGGCGATGAGTATGCAGGGGACAATATCTGGACATTCAGCTGGGTGCCGGGTGCGCAGACCCGTGAGTACTGGGGAGAGCTGCTGCTTGAAGTAGAATTTACATTAGGCGATCAGTTTTATGTGGAATCCCAGATTTTCTTTGCCAACCCGAAAACCCCCGGCCGTTTTACCGGGCAATTTGTTGAGAAAGTTGAAGCCGGTTCCCTATATATTGAGCCTGAAGTTTCAATTGATGAACCCGGGCATTATATTATTGAGGCAAACCTCTATCACTCTGCAACGGGAGAGCCTTTACATTGGGCATATTTTAACGGAGACCTGACCGCGGGCACTCAATTTATTCCATTGATGTTTTTTGGAAAAATCTTTCATGAAAAAAACCGGGACGGGAAATTTGAATTGCGGGAACTGCGGGGCTATAAAAACAATGTTCCATTTGCTCTTGCAGATCTTGGCAATATTGCAAAAAATCCGTCTTTGGCAGACACAACCGCCGAGCCAGACAAGATCATGTTGGCCGATTATCCCCAGAAATATGTCAGCAAACCTTATTCTCTGGGCGATTTTTCAGATGCAGAGTATACAAGTCCCGAAAAGACAGACGCTATGAACGAATATTAGGGGTGCCCCAAAAAGTACATGGAGGGACTTTTTCGAGGTTACGTAAATTAATCTTAAAAAAAGATTGCTATTTTCTGGTGCGATTTGTGATTCGAGTATGAAAAAAGTTCTGTTATTAGTATGTTGTTCGCTGGTTTTCATTTCCTGTGCTTATAAAGAATATAAAATTTCTGCAGAAAACAATGTTGCAGAGTTCTACCGTTTGTATACCGCTGGTGAACTTGAAAAACTGATGGATCTGGTGGGAGACACCGGCTTACAGAAAGATTCACGGGAACGCTGGCTGGGCTTGTTCCGCTATAATTTCGTTAAAAGAGGAAAAGCGGTTGAATTTGAACAGACAGACTGGAACTTCAACACGAACACAGAGAGTGGCAATACTATAACCCTCGATTACAAGACCCGCTATGAAAATGGTGAATTCAATGAAAAATTTGTATTCCATTCCAGCAAGAATCCTCAAGATGTAAAACTGATTGGCTATGATTCCGGGAATCTGCCAGAGCCGAAAGAACCGGTCGAAGAAAAGCCTGCCGCAAAATCTAAAAAACCCGAATAAAGTTATTCGGGAGGTATTTTCAGAATAAGCAGAGTCATGTCGTCATGTTGCTCTGCACCAGTGGTGTACTGGTCAATATCTGTGATCAGTTTTTCAACAATTTCTTTGGGGTTCAACCGGTTATAGGCCAATATTCTCTCTCGCAGTCTGGCAAGCCCAAATTCATTTCGGTCTACATCCCAGGCTTCGGTGATACCATCTGTAAGTAACAAAACCATGTCACCGGGATTTAACCGAGTCTGGGCGATGCTGTATTCATTGTCTTCATCAATACCAAGTGGCAGCCCTTCAATTTTTGAAATTGTCAGCTCCTGACGGTCTGCACGATAGAGCAGCAGGGGACCATGTCCTCCGTTTGTAAATTCCAGATATCGGGTTTCGGGATCATAAATACAGAACATGATTGTCGCAAATTTATCAATATGTGTCTGTGCGCACATTACCCGATTGATGGTAGATACAATCTGATCGCCGCGAATAGTAGAGAATAACTTGATATAGGTTGAGACTACAGTTTTAATTAAAACCATTACCAAAGAAGCTGAGATCGATTTTCCCGAGACATCTGTAATCAATAATGCAAGTCGACCATCGGGCAGATACTGATAGTCAAAGTAGTCACCGCCCACACCTTTGGCAGCGCGAGTAAACCCTTTTATCGAGTAACCCGGCTTTTTCAGGAAACGGGAAGGATTCATTCCCTCTTGAATTTCTTTTGCCTGACGAATCTGCTCGTCGAGAATTACCTGATTTTCCCGCTGCTTGCGTGCCTCTTCAAGACTTGCTGTCATCACATTGAACTGTCTTGCAAGTTCACCGATTTCATCGGTTCCGAGATCAGGCAGACGGTAGTGCAAATCACCTGCTCCTACAATTTTTGCACCTTCAGATAATTTTGTGATTGGTTTTACGACCAGCCATGACAGAGCCAAAGAACCGGCAGTACCGAGAACCCAGAAGATGAGACCCGCAATACTCAGATTAATGAGATTTTTAGTAAACAGGCTTGAAGCAAATTCATCTGAAAAAATTAAAGCGACCGACCCGAGAGCAGGGGGGTCTTTGGCAATAAAAGGATGAAGAATTGCCGAGCTGAAGATGGTATAGGTGATATTGTTTTCTTCAATTTGTTCGATTTTAATTTCTGAAGAGAGATTTTCAGTATTCAGCTGGCCGGGCAGCTTAGCGAGTACCACCGAAGGTAGCTTCAGCATTTCTTTATCTGAAATCAAACGCCCGGTAGAACTCAAGACTCTGGCATAGACAAAGCCGTTGATGGTCGACATGTTCTGCAGGTTGTCGGCGATTCCAAGATCGTCCTGGTCTAAAATACCTCTCGAAGAGGTAAATTTCAGGGACTTCATCTCGCGAAGACCCGTCTGGCGCAAGTCTTCTTTTAACTGGCTGCTCTGGCGGTTAATCAGGAATATACCAACAGAGAAAAGAACCAGAGTAATTAATGAGAGAATAAGGGATGTGACTTTTGTCCGCAGACCCGGTCTGAAAAAAGACGGCATAAGCCGGTATTGTGCCAAAGATTGAACTGTCAATGGTTTGTTCATCACGTTTATAGTTGCCAAGCCGTTTACATATTAATTTTCTGCTAGTATGCTTGCACAGGCTTTGGGAGCAGTATTTCTTCTGGGAATCTGTATTTTTTTTCATGAGTTAGGCCATTTTCTAATTGGCAAATGGGTTGGTGTTCAACCGCGTATATTTTCTATCGGCTATGGACGCGCCCTCTGGTTCAAAAAAGTGGGCCGTACAATTTACCAGATTACTGCCATTCCTTTGGGCGGCTATGTTCAATTCTATAATGATGATATTTCCCGCGATCCGGGCAAAATCAAAAAGGGAGATTTCTTTTCTGTTGGTCCCTGGCGGCGTATCGCGCTGGCACTTGGCGGGCCGGCCTTTTCGATAGCATTGGGGTTCATTGTAATTATGACTCTGGTGATGCTTGGCTGGCAGCCAATGCGCAATACAATTCATATTACAGATAATGCCTCTTCTGCCTATGCAGCGGGGCTGCGTGAAGGCGACAGAATTGTTGCTGTAAATGGTGAACGAACCGAATCTTATGAAGAGCTACTATATGCGATCGGTTTCGCCAGTGAGCCAGTACTGAACCTGAGCGTTCAGCGTGATGGTGAGAGCCTGTCAATACCGGTTTCTCCCAAGCCACGGGAACCGGGCAGCATCCGCATGTTAGAGGGCATCTCTCCGCAGGGAAATAAATATCTTTTGTCAATGACAGATATTACTTTTGACAAAGGCAGTATTCAAAAAGAAGATCGAATTTTAAAGGCCGATGGCAAACCGCTCGAAAAAGTTTCTGACCTTGTTGAAATCTTAAATACCGGCGGTAAAACCAGCGTAGAACTGGAAATTGCCCGCAGAACCGGCAGCTTTTTTGCCCCTGAAGCAGAAGAATTTTTCACACTGATTGTCCCTCTCAAAGAGCGGGAGATTCTGATTCTTGACTCATTGCGGGATGTGCAGACCGGGGTCATACTGAATAAACGGGAAATCTTTGCCAATCAAACAGATATCATCAGTCGTATTTCCTATAAAGGTGAAAATTTTGCAGACTGGAATGAACTAAAAGCAAGACTCAAAAATATTGAAAACCCGGTAAGACTGACAGTCGGGGCAGTAGAAGTAGAAGCGTCCGTAAAATTGAGCAGTAGAAAACTGATCGGCATATCTCTGGCAGAAGGAACAGAGCCGGCTAAAGCTACTATGAGCCGAGATCCCCTTTCAATTATTGTACGCTCATATGATCAGACTATGTTTGTCACGAAAGGTACTCTGCTGGGCCTGTATCGGCTTATTGAAGGCAAACTTTCTTTTGACAAGAGTGTCTCAGGGCCGGTAAAAATTGTTGCGATTGCTGCCAAATCTGTCACAGCCGGCTGGGAAACCTGGTGGTTTCTGTTGGCCCAGATTACAATTGTACTGGGTATCATGAATCTGTTGCCGATTCCTGTTTTAGATGGCGGCCACATTCTATTCTACCTTATTGAAGCGGTTTACAAACCTCTGCCGGTAAAAGTGATTGCAGTTACAATGCGCACGGGAATGGCCCTGCTGTTGGCGATGGGGGTTTATGTTATCGGGCTCGATATCTGGGACGTATTCGTCAAAGGCTTTCTTTAAGCGACATTTTTTGGTTTCAGGACCTGCAGAACATTATCAAAATTCAATTCATTAACACATTGAAATTCTGTTTTGTTTATGCAATGAAAGCCCCCGCTCGAACGAGAGCATGGCCTGCAGGGCAGTTGCATGCCGAAGGCACGGGATTTGTTCTGGAAGGGTTGAAACGCCCGCTCACTGCGTTCGGCAAAAACAGATAAAACTTTTGCCCCGGCTGCAGCGGCTATATGGCCACCGACAGAATCAAAATCAATAATGAGATCTGCCTTTTTAGCTACTGAGAATAGCTCATCAAATGTAATGCTTTCGGGAAATTCCCGGTCTTCATCAAGATGCACAATGCGTACATTGTAGCCCTGATTCTGCAGTTTATACTGCAACTCTTCAATTTGATCGGTAGTGATATGGGGCAACAAAGACCTACTGTCTGTTGCAAACGGGTCGAGCACCATTGTCTTGCGGATAATCAGCGCCAGTTTCTCAGTATTGAAAATCGGTGCCATCTCACGAGCAGGTGCAAAAGTAGGGAATGGCAAAGTCTTTAATTTCTGCAGAGAGCAGTTTTCAATGAGTTGCTTCCACTGGTGGCACATGTGTGCTCCTGTATCTTGAAAAGGCAGTTTGAAATTCAAAGCAGCGGCGGCAAACGAACGGCCAAAGCCTACCCGGTTCTGCGCTCCGGCGAGCCAGGCAATGATGCCAGGGCGGATGGATTTCATTGGTTGTAAAAAAACAACCGTCTGAAATTTATTTTTACGCAGATATTTTATTGCAGCAAAAAAACCGGATGGCACAGTTTCATGATATTCAATATCTTTGAGCAAGGCTGGGGATGAGATCGAAGCATGTACTTCTGAAGTGTAGACTTCTGACCAGAATTTGAATAGACTCACCGCGAGAAATTCTGTAACCTCATCATTTTCCTGAGACCAGAAGAGAGTTTTGCCCGGGAACTGCATTTTCTTCCCGCGCTTTACCGGCCAAAGTGTTAATGCAAAAGCCAGGCAGTAAAACGGGATATCAGACAGAATGGTTGCGGTTTGTGCCAGCAGGCGTTTCCAGGGGATCGGTGTTTTTTGATTTTCAGGCTGAGATTTTTTCATGGCGGTCGGCTATTCCTGTGGAAGTTTCCATTAATTTTTCAATAAATCCATCCGCCGATTGCATGGTCAACAGACAGTTTCGCAATTCAAACGGGATATCCAGATCATCGGTATATTTTGTAAAATGCTTGCGAAAAAGTATCGTGGCAGCATTGTCTCCATAGAAATTACGCATTGCGTCAAAGTGTTCGAGCATCACAGGCAGTCTTTGCGCAAGCGAGAGCTCATTGCGATTGTCTTTGTCAAATAACCAGGGATTCCCAACCGCCTGCCTGCCGATAAATGCCCCTGCCAGAGAATACTGTCTTATTTTTAATTTTGCTTCTGCCGCACTGCAAAGATCCCCGTTGCCGAATACGGGTACTTTTACCCGGCTTGCAAGGTCGGCAATTTTATCCCACTCGGCACTGCCGGTGTAGCCCATTTTTTTAGTTCGCCCATGCATTGCAATGGCTGCAATACCCTGGTCTTCGAGAATCCTGGCAATTTCAAGATAGTTGAGATTATCATGATCCCAGCCCATTCTGATTTTTGCACTCACCGGCAATGCAGTTATTTTTCTCAGGCCGGAAATAATTTTCTCTACCTTGCGGGGTTCCCTCAGCAGACCGGCCCCCGAACCATGGTGGGCAACTTTTCTGACTGAGCAGCCCATATTCAGATCAATTCCATCGGGATTTAAAACCAGAATTCTCTCGACTGCCCTGACAATAATATCCGGGTCATTGCCAAATACCTGAAAGACTATCGGTCTTTCTGCTTCCAGATAGCGGAACAGAGAGATAGCAGAGGGCCGCCCCCGAAAAAGATCAGAAGTAGATACAAATTCTGTGATCGAGTAAGCCGAACCGAATTTTCGGCACAGATGACGATATGGGGAATCAGAAAAACCAGCCATCGGCGATAATACCAGGGCATCTTTCGGCAATTGGTCATAGAAACCGGCCATTCGTGAATGTCTTGAACGCCAACACGGGGTCAATAAAATTCGATTGACCCAACACTTTCATCAGTTCCTATGGGTTATGTTGATGAAGGTTTTGCGTGTTTTTTCAATTTTGATAATTTCGTCTTTTCTGTTTTGCGGAAAAACTGAAAACGAAATGATTGAAGAAGCCATAAAAGAAAGAGTAGCCGGCAAGTATGCACAGGCAGAAACCATTTTACGGGAAGCCCTGGCCAAATCTGAAAACGAAGTCATTTATAAAGAGCTGGGCAATATTTATCTGCTCGGTATGGAAAATCTCGAAGAAGCAGAGAAATACTATATGAAGTCTCTGCAGATCAACCCTTCTTATATAAACTCGATTCACAATATGGGGCTTGTTTACCTGAAACGATATGAACAGAGTCAAGACCAAACCGGTAAAGGCGATATGCAATTGCTTGAAAAGGCCCATTCTTATTTACAGAAATCTCTCGCCATAAATTCTCAGTTTTTACTTTCCCGGCAGGAAATGGCGAAATACCATTTCTATAAAGGTGAATTCGATAAAGCAATTTCTGAAATTCAGATCGCGATTGCCCAGGACAGCCGAAATGCACGTGGCTATAGTATTGCCGGCCAGATTTATCTAAAAGGTAAAAATGACCTTGAAAAAGCACTGCGCAACTTTGAAGACGGGTATGCACTCAATCGGCAGGATACCGATCTTCTATTGTTACTGGCGCGAACAACAAAGATGTTGAAAGATGAAGTAAAAGCCGATTTTTACCTCAAACAATATCGGGAAATCATGCGCCGAAAAGGCTACAGTGATGATGATATTGAAAAAATAGCCAATGCAACCGGTTCTGGTTTCGGGAACTGAATTCTCTGCAGTAAACAAATTTAACGCGCTGTTCTTAAAGGGTTTTTTCGAGCAGTTCTTTAGGCTTAATCTATGATGACCGATAAAAGATTATGGGATTGCTTACCCGTAGTCGGGATATAGTTGAAGCTCCTTCTGAGAGCGAACAAGTACCCAATCGCGGGCTGCTTTCGCGCAGCAGAGCAATTCGTGATCAGGCAGAACAAGCCTCAATTGAGCCAGCTACCGAAGTAAAAAAATCATTACGGGAAAGGGCGCTTGATTTTCTGCGCCGCCTGGGCAGTGGCGGTAAACCTTCGCAGGAAGAATACAAACCCAAAGGCCGCTCGCTCTTGCAGCGGGCCAAAGAGCTGCTCGAAAAATTACGGGGCGTCGACAGCGAGACAGAAGACGATACACAACTCTTAGAAGAACTACCTTCCGATGCCGAAGACTCCCTGCTGATGGCAGAAGTACCAGAACTGGTTGAGTCAACCGAAGAAAGCTCGACTGAATCTGAAACCGATGAAGATGAAGAAGATTATATAAAGGTCAAAAAAAGTGAGATTGGTGATTTCTTTGAAAAAATAGCCGACAGCCTTAAAAATGCAGAACTCACTCTCAAAGATGAGCGTAGCGACGAAGATAAAGAACCGGACAAAAAAGAAGAATCTCTTCCAGAAGACGATAACTTCATGTATAAACCGGAAGATGAAATCGAGCAGCCGGCCGACGAATCTTCAGAAGAGGTAGAGGAAGATTTTTTTGAAGCCAAACCTGAGATTCCCGAACCCCAAACCGAAACGCAAGAGCCAAATGCGGCCGAAAAGCCTCCCCATAGAATTCAACCGACCGGAGCAATAAAAGGTTTTTATCCGCCGGGCAAGATGCCCACCCTGGAAGATTATTTGCAGGATTCTTACGGATTGCCTGCAATGGCCTTGTCTTACCGTGCACATGAAATTATTCCTACCGGCTCGCCGTATTCCCACCTGCGCCAGTCTCTTGAAAACGCAGAAAATTATATTGTCGCCGGCGATCTGCAGACCGCTTCAGATGTATATGCCCGTACTGCAGGCAGAATACCAAATGGAGAGATACGGGAAAAAATTGACAAGAATATTCGCGATATCTCCCAATACCTGAAGGAACTGGATGAGCGAAAACGAGAACAACCGCCGCTGATCGTACTGCCCGGAGGTCAACCAGATGCCGGAAAATCAGGCAATGAACCAGAGAATGCAAATCTGCCGCAAGGTGCAGCTGAAGGGGCAGCCCCACAGGCGGGCGGGCAGCTACTCACAGAAAGTGTAGTTCAGCAGATAGCCCAGGGCTTTTTTGATATTCAAAAAGCCAATATGGATGCCGGCAATATAGTGATCAATGCCCGTGCTCCTATCGAAGGGCTATCAGCTGGGGGTGACCAGGGAAGTGGTCCTACTTCATTAGTTTTACCGACTCAAAATCAAGATGAAGATTCTGCTGCAGAAAATTCAGATTCAGCTCCTTTGTCAATGGGTTCCGGGGGCAGTGCAGACAACGCTGCAGATGAGCCGGCCAGGCAGGATCACAAGCCGCAGGCAGAAGATGCTTCTGAACCAGAATCCTCCGAATCGGTATCTGAAGACAGCGGGGAACCCGAAGCAGACGAAGGCGGGGAACCCGAGGCAAAAGAACAGGCGGCAGAACAAAGTTCAGAATCGCCCGATCAATCGGGTAGTCGCTCTGGCGATGGCCAACCGGGCGCCGGTGCACCGGGAGTAATGGAGCAGTCTTCGGTTCCCAGTCTGGAAGAAAGTGAAGATCTTGATAGTGCTGCAAATGAAGATGAAACCCCTAAAGAGTCGGGGCCTGTACAGGAAATTCGAGGGGTCTTAGAGCTCAAACCCCCTGATCAGGAAGATACACCGTTCTTAACCTTGACCTATGATTTTACCCGAATTCCTCATGAATTTTATCTGGCGCGAGATCATAATGTTTTTGAATATGCGTACTATAAATACAAACCAATGCTCACAAAAGCACATAAATTCATCCGCCGAAAACAGATTACCCGCGCTCTCAATTACTACCGGGTGATTCGTGAACAGCAGATACCGAGAGAATTTCGGCGAATGATTGACCAGAACATATCGGACATTACAGAATATCTGCAAAAATATCTGATGGCGAGACAGGGATGATACTGGCACTGTTTGGCGGTTTGATCTTTGTGATGCTCGAATCTTTTTCGGCTTCGCTCGCCTGGCGCATTCGTATTGCGTATTATTCCCGTGAGCGAAAGAGTATTACCAAACCCATTGTCTATGTTCTGGGAGGGCGTTCTTTTTGTGAAGCCTGTAAAACCCCTCTTTCAGTGAAAAGTTTAATTCCTGTTTTCGGTAGATTTTTTACCGGGGGAAAATGTCCTCATTGTGGTTTTGAAATTCCGCTGCACTATGCGTTTTTTGAATCGATCGCTTTCGTATATGGTTTTCTACTCGCATTGTTGAATCCTTCGCCTGAAATATTTTTAATAACATGCCTAATGTATCCTGCCTTGCGAATCATAATAGAAATAGATCATCGCTACATGCTGGTACCTACTGAAGCCCTGGCCACGATTTTGATTATTGCTTTTATCGAAATGTCTGGTTTGCGCTACCGGTTTGCCTTTTTTGAACTGCAACCTGCATTTGCCCTTGATCTGGCAGTGGCGTTTACCTGGTATTTTTTGCTGCACCTTTTACGTCTTCTTTCAAAAGAGGGGCTGGGAATTGCCGATATACGATTGACTCTGGCTTTGTGTTTTTCCTGTGGATTTCCCGGTTCGTTTTTTTTACCAACCCTTGCCGCAATTCTGGGCATTATTGTGTATCTTGTTTTCAGGAATTCACACTTGCGAGAGAATCCTCAATTCATGATTAGAAATGCAGGACGAACCAGAATACCTTTTGCAGGATTTTTGTCGCTTGCCTACCTTATAGTTCGACTACTGCCGGCCGGGCAGTTGGGAATTTAATTTTTGCAGGTTGCGCAGGTAATTTTCAAAGAACGCAGCTTCAACGGAATCTAATCCCGAATAAACAGGTTCGGGCTCATTTTCCGATTCGGGAAGTTGAGGCGGAGGGATCACCCTGTACTCTCTTGCCGCCTGGGCTTCACGCTCTTGCATCGGTTTTTTACCGCTTTTATTTTTTCCCTTGTTCTCTCCCTGTACTTTCTGTAAGAATTTTTTAGATTCATCACTATATTTCTCTGAGGTTTTTTTTAGATCTGATCGATTTTGAATTTCGGCAATTTTTTGGCTGTCAGGTTTTACATTTTCTTTCAGTTGTTCTTTTGCTCTACCCCCATTCTCATTGGAACCATTGGCCGCAGATTCAGCCATTTTCTTCTCAAGCTGCTTTTGCCTCTCTGAAAGTTGCGATAAATATTCTTTTTCTGCTAAAGACAGTCCCTCGCCTTTGCCCTGCGACATGGAGTTCAAGTCAGATTGAATACTCTGCATTTCACCTGCATTGTTCTGGTTCTGCATTGAATTATTACCAGCTCTCATAGCCATCATCATATTCTGCATATTCTGCATATCTTTGAGCAATGCAAGACTAGCCCGGTTCATTTTCCAGCGTACTGAATCTGCTAAATTTCGCGCGGTATGATATTGAGAGGCTTCGAGAGAACTTTGCATGGTTTGCCATGAAGTAAGAACTTCAGACAGACTGGCTGAAAGCTCGGGAGAGAGCATACCAGTACTCTTGACTTCGGTGAACATACTCTGTATTTCACTCTTATAGCTCGACCGCAAGTCGGCCAGTACTTTGGCGACTGCTTTCTGACGGTCAGATTCGCTGCCGGGGCTTTTATCGAACAGATACTCTGTTCTCTCATTCCAGACCGTGGCAATTCTGTTTATTTTGAAAGAGGTTTCTCTGAAAATACGAGCTACTTTTTCTGCTTCGCCTTGTCCCATCTCTTCCAGTTTTTCTTCAACCTGTTCTTTCCATCTTCGCAGTGAGTTTTCACTTTTTGCAGATGCAGCGATCATTTCAGCAGCTTCTTTCTCTTCACTGGCCTGCTTCATCTGGGATATTGCGTTTGAGCTCTCAGAGGCTTCTGTAAAGGGAGTTCCACTTTGTTCGCCACGTTCACCAAGTGATTGCAGTTCACGGTTGAATTTTTCGATATTCTGCCTTTCGGGAAACTGGTTTGCCAATGCATCTTTCTGCCAGGCTTTATGGCGATCAATGGCAGCTTGAATCTGGTCTTTTAACTTCCGCAGCTGGGCCATTTTGGTTAACTTTTCAATCTGCCGAATTGAGTTCTCTAGATTTTGCAGATAACTTTCCCGGCTCATCTGCCGAATCTGGCCAGAAGTTTCATTAAATTTGCCGGGAAATTTTTGCAGCAGTTCTGAAAGTTTTTTTTCTTTTTCGGCAATTTTTTTATCGATCGGGCTTGAGAGTGTTTCCTGCAATTTATCGGCTATGACCTTCTCTGCAGAAGAGAGCTGGTCGCTTTCTGCAGTCAGCTTTTTCTGCCAATCTTCGATCTTCTCCCGCATAATATCTCTTCGACTTTCCCATTCGCGAAGTTTCTGTATTTCACCTCTTCCCTGTAAGATATCATCTTCAATTGATTTCAGTTCGAGTTCAGATTGTTTCCACTCATCGAGTAATTGAGGCAATTCATCGAGGGCTTTCGAGAAAATTTCATCTCTCAAGCCATCATTATTGTCACTATCACCAATTCTGATTGTTAGGGGAGCAGAAACGACTGTCTGCCCGATTTCTTGCTTTGAATGCCAGGGCAGGGAACCTGTACCGCGGGAATTATCACGTGCAGCAATAAATACAAAGAATTCCCCGCGGGCTGAACTGTTGAACGGTATTTTTACCTGCCCTGACCATTGAACTTCACCGGGATACTTTTTCAAATTGGATGGAGATATTTTGAAACTGTTTATCAGTTTTCCGGCTTGAATAACGGCCAATTCTGCATGTTGAAACCCAAAATCATCGACTGCAAGAAAATTGGCCACTAAAGTACCCGGTTTCGGCAATAGAATTACCGTACTGGTTTCATCCTGGGTTAACCAACGTATATCTGGAGCCCGATCTTCCTGAGCGGTAATCTCAATAGGAGGGGAATCTGTCAGAAAGGTCTCACCATTATGTACAGATAATATCTTATAACGTGTTCTTAGTACGCCGCCCGTAAAGGTGAATGAATCAAAAGCAGTTCTATTTTTTGTTGGCAGTGTCACTCCGTCTTTTTGAACCACCGCTTTTGTGTATAATTTCACCGTTATGTGCGTTCCGGGAAAAACAGAAACAAATGTTTCCCTGGTAGTGGTTTCCTTGATATTTAAATAAGCAGGCGGTCGAATGACCAGCTCCATAGATTCCAGAATATCAGGAAAGCGCGGCTTGAGCAGGTATGTCTCTCCGAATTTTTTTTGCCACTGATGATAAAAAACGGGCCGGTATCGTGTAGCTTGCTGTAATTCGGGTATCTTAAAAACTGTGGTTTCGGTAAACTCTTTCGTTTCGTCGCTCCATATCTCCCAGCCGGCATGGCGCAATTCAGTATTGAGCAGGGCCACCTTCAAGGTGACCGGTACTCCTATGAAGAATTCAGCGTTTGCGGGAGAGACAGTATACTGGCCTGCAGCTGATATTACAGAATCTTTCAGAATATCTGTAAGACTTGCCCCTCGAAGAACGTTGAGAAATGTCAGAAAAACCAGGGTCACCGCAAACCATTTTACTCGAGCGGCAAGGGTGAATTGCAGTAACTCACTCATTTTGAGACTGAAAACAGAGGTTCTTTTTGCTCTGCCGACATCAGGATGATTCGTGGCCAGCTCTTGAGAGTATGAACCTGCAAAATTTTGGGTGGCAAGATCAATCAGGATTGCCGGCGATTGCGGGAAAAAATTCGGCTTATCGCTATGGATCTTCTGGATGAGCGATCGCGACGCTGGTTTCCTGTTTTTTACAGCGATGGCAATTCGTATTAAGAGCAGACAAATCGCAAGAACAAGGAGAGCTAGCCTCAAAGTATGGGGTAAATGGATCAATACTGACGAAAGAAAGAGAGCCTGTAAAAAGAATAGAAACAGGATACAGGCATCTACCAGAATGCCTGCAATTGACAGAAAGGCGGCTTCTTTTTGCCAGCGATAACTATATCCCGCTTTCTTCATGAGATTACATTATGCTTGACGTTGGCTTGCAGCAGTCAACAAAATTTGCTTATGACCTTCAGTTTTTATCCTGAAGTATGGTTGACCTTTGCCTTGGCAGTATATTTGCTGAATCTTAAGAAAGCTCTCATCGTTGCCGCACTGATCACAATCGCTTCATTCACTTTATCATCAGTTGAATCATCTGGGTCTTTTTCAACTGTATTTGCTGTTGCAGCTATTGTATTTTGTACTTATTTGCTGTTCCTGAATTCCAGGTATAAGCGGCAGCCGGGGCTAAAAGATCTTATAATTTTACAAATTTTGACAATTTTGTCAGTACCATACAGCTACTGGTCAAATTTTGACTGGCTTGATCTGGGTCCGCTGGTATTTATTTTTCTAATGATAAAAATTACAGACCGGTTCTTGAAAGAAAGCGAGCAATCTGCCCGGTTCAGCTGGACCTTCAGATTTTTACTGGGCATTGTTATTTCAAATATTTCAGAATTAATTTTAAGGTTTACGTTGTGAAAAACAAAAAAATAATGCCGTATTGACTTGAGTAAGATTATTTTAAGGTTATAAGTTTTAGTGAGCCAAGGGAAGAAATCTTTCATTGACAAAACAACTCATTGAAATTAAATAGTAAATCTTACCCTTTCTACGAAAGGTAAGACAGGAGGAAACCAAATGCCCGCAAGAAGAAAATTAGACCCAAAAGAAGCAATTGATCACTTAAAAAAGATCTACAAACAGTTCCTGAAAGAGGGTGGTGACCCGAAACGATTTACAATTCGCCATTATAACAAACTGAATGAAAACTCTCATATGTATATCGACGTGTTTGTAAAAAAACTCGGTGGATGGAACAATTCACTGCAAAAAGCCGGTATTCCATTGGGATTTCGCCAGTATAAAGAATACAGCAAAGAAGAAATTGCTGCATATGTTAAAAAGGTGTACAAAGCCTATTTGGCCGCTGAAAAAACCAAAGGAAAATACAAAGGTCAGGAAAAAACATTCCGTATGCGGGATTTCAATATTTATAATGCTAAAACTGGCAGCCAGTTCTCTTTAGCTGTAGTATTGAAAAGATTCGGCTCCTGGAGCAACATACTGCGTGAGCTGAATATACCAATCGGGCGCAGCCGTGGCTTAACCCAGCAGGAAATTATCGCCCATGTCATGAAAGTTTATCAGAAGTTTCAAGTAAAAGACGGTGATAAAGTTTTCTCAAAAGATATGTATGAAAAATATAACTTTATTGATGAAGTGTATATTTCTTCTAAGCTGGTAGAAAGGCGTTTTGGTACCTGGTTAGGCGCAAAGAAAAAAATGAAAATCAGCTAACTTACTTTGAAAGGGTCCTCAAAAGCCCTTTCTTTTTAAGACAGCATTTGGGGCATCTATTAGATCGCACCCTGAAATTACTAAATTTCACAAAACCCGGTAAGCAGACCGGGTTTTGTATTTTTAAAAACGAACCAGGAGACCCACTCTGGCAATCAGAGAGGTGTTCCAAACGGCTGCAGAATCATAGCCGCCCGATTGAGAATCATTGGATTCATTGAACGGGATCAGGAACGTATCATTATATTTGAGGGTGACTGTTTTACCGTCACTTGAGGTTCCCTCAAAATCTGAATAAAAAGAACTTTCTATCCCAACCTCAGCAAAAAATTCAACAGGTTCAATTTTTGCGAAAATGGAACCGATGCGTGCATTAAACATTGGGCCACTGACCCGTGAGAATGAGGCTGAACTGGTGATAGAACCTTCGGTAAATGAAATATTTGCAGTTGTCAGGTTTAACCCGAGCGCAGAGGCTATATACAGGTCTTTGAGTTCACCATCGAAATAGAATTTGTAAGCGATGCCTACAATCATACTCTGGATGTCGAATGACCATGAGCTGGTAACATTGGCAATGGTGTAAGATCTTTTTGCGGGAGTAATGCTAGCATTATAAGAAAACCAAAGCCCAAAGAAATTTCGGTAAAATGGTGAAATATAGAATTCAGATTGAGCCGCATAGAATTCACGCAGATATTTAAGCCCGGTATTGGTCACAGTTGAATTACTCTGGGTAACATCTTTTCGAACAGATTGCCAGCGCCGGTCAAAGGTATCTGAGAATCTCTGGCCCAGACCAACTGCTGCAGAAAATTCAAATTCCATGCCATAAACAGAAGTGGAATAAAAAGAACCTGCAGCCAGTAAAAAAATGAAATAATGCTGTCTAAAACGAAGAGACTTCATTACCAGATCATGAATAAACCCTGGCCCAGACCAACTGCTGCCCCGAGCACAGCCCCGACCAGAATAAGGATAAATTCATCTTCCTGAAAGGCTGTTCGCAGAATTTTCTCAAATTCATCTGGTTCCAGTGCCTTCATTCGTTCATACATAGTGCGCTCGATATCCATAGCCTCACCGACATATTTCTCAAGACGCTGGGCAGAGGCGGGAATAAGGCCCGTCATTTTTGCTACCGCATAGTCGCGCAGCATATCATATTTTTCTGAACCCATGGTGATTGACATAATAGGTTTGGCGACATTGGCTGTATGATCTACTGCCCGGGCGACCGACTGTCGAATAAGGGCAAAAATCTCTTCCGTGGCTCTACCGTATAAAACCTGTTCCAGTATTTTACGCGGGGTTAAGATATTTTGAGCGACCAGCTCAGCATATTGTTTAGAAACCTCAGCCTGTCTCTTTAGGAACAGACCATGGTATGTAAATGGTCCAAATTTTTTGGGGTGCAGCGGGCGAAAAATCATGCGCAAAGCAAGATAATTGGTCAGGTATCCGACGATTACACCTTGTATTGGCAGTGTCCACCATTCAGGGTATAGATACCAGATTCCCATTTGAATTGAACCCAATAGAAAGCCGAAGTAAAGACCACTGCGTTCGATAAAGCGGAATTCTGGAGCCCCGACTTTTTGAAACATATCGACGGTCAGTACTACATTTTTGCCAGTCATGCTTTTCAAGACCAGGCCTTTCAGATCAAATACATGGTAGATATTTGCCCGGATATCAGAGATAATGTTACGAATCGTCTTCGGGGTCTGGGCCTGTGAAGACTTGACAATTTCTTTCTTCACCTGATCGGGCAATAGGCCCCATAACTGAGGGTTCAGGTCATCAACAATATCTTTTGTTATATCTTCTGTCATCTGGTTGAGCAAAGGTTTCAGTTCTTTTTCAACCTGTTTAGGGTCAACCTTGTCAAAAATTTCTTCTATTTTGATGAGCCTTTCTGTAATAACATCAACGGCTTTGTCTGCCATCTTTTGAGCTTTGCGAGGAATAATTCCCTGCCAACCCAGAAACGGTGGTATACCCCAGAAATCTAACGGGTAAAAAGTCATCTTCAAAGCAACCCAGTTGGTAAACCAGCCGACAAAGCCATAGGTCAATGGCATTGCCAGCATCCCGATCATCTGGTCATTGGCTTTGATAAAATTGAATATCGCTTCCATAATTTCCCTCTAGTTTTTTTGTTTATCTTGAAACTGCATTGAGTACAGTTTTTTGTAGTACCCGTTCTTGCGCAGCAAGGTCGTGTGTGTACCACGCTCAACAATTCTGCCCTTGTCAATCACAAGTATCAAATCTGCCTGGTAAATGGTAGAGAGTCGGTGCGCAATGACAAAGGTGGTTCGATTCTGCATAAGGTGTTCCAGGGCTTTTTGAACCAGACGCTCGCTGCGCGTATCGAGAGCACTGGTGGCTTCATCTAACACCAGCACTTCTGGGTTTTTCAAAAGAGCCCGCGCTATTGATATACGCTGCCGCTGGCCCCCCGAGAGCATCATTCCCCGTTCGCCTATCCAGGTTTCATAACCATCGGGCAGCTTTTTGATGAACTCATCTGCATAGGCCATTTTCGCTGCAGCAATGATTTTCGACATTGGTATGTCTGTGCGACCGTACGCTATGTTTTCCCGTATGGTGCCGTTAAAAAGAAAAATCTCCTGGGTTACTACGCCAATTTTTTCACGCAGCTCGGCAATTTTAACCTCGCGAATGTCAATTCCGTCAAAGTAAATCCCTCCGCCCAAAGGATCATAAAACCTGGGAATAAGATCGACGAGAGTTGATTTGCCTGCCCCTGAGTGACCAACGAGGGCGACTGTCGTACCAATCGGTACAGAGAAAGATATATTCTTCAAGACCTGGGCTTCAGATTGCGGGTAGGAAAATGCCACCTTCTTGAACTCAATTTTTCCATTGAGTCTTTCAGGCAGTGAAGTAGGCGAGACCGGGTCGGTAACTTCGGGGGCCATATCCATCAGGTCAAAAATTCTCGCCCCGGCTGCCCGGGTGCGGTTGATAATATTGACCCAAGAGGCCATTTGTTTAATAGGACTCATTAGAATCATAAGCGTAAACAGAAACAGGAAAAAACTGCCTGAACTGAATTCCCCGGCGGTAATTTTCAAACCGCCATAAATAACCAGAGCCGAGATAATTCCGGTGCTGGTAAACTCAACCAAGGCGGGACCTAAGGTATGATTCAATCGATAGCGAAATGTATCTTTATAGAGAGACTGGTTAATTCCAGAGAATCGTGCGCTTTCATACGCTTCCATACCAAATGCGCGAATTACACGAATACCGGCTATTACCTCCTGCAGATGCCCATTGAGAGACGCAAGATGCACCTGTTCACCGGTACTTGCATTCTTCACTTTTTTGGCAAAGTGATTGATGGGCCATAACACTAGAGGGACACCGATCATCGTAAAAATGAGCAGTTTATAGCTGATCATGGCGAGAATGACAATATGTGTAATAATTATAAAAAAATTATTAATTGAACCCCGCAGGTCTCCTGAGATAGAGTCAGAAACAACATTGACATCATTGATGATTCTGCTCATGAGAATACCTGTCTTTTCCCGCACAAACAATGAGACAGGCAAAGAGGTCAGGCGGTCGTAAAGATCACGGCGGATGTCCCTCGTTGCCATAAGGCCGGTGCTGCTGATATAGTATACCGTTCCCAGATCACAGATCAGTTTCAAGAGATAAATGGGAATTATGCCAATCGCCACTGCGGTCAGCACATCTATCGAATTATAATTGATGAGAAATTCGTTTACCGCAAGCTTGAGACGGTTAAAACCTACTCGAAACGAATCAATAAACCCTTCTACGGGGGTAATGGCAACTGCCGATACCTCTTTCAGCTTTTTCTGATCTGCAGTGTAAATATCTGATTTTTGATACAGTTCAGTGAGACGCTTGCCCTCGCCTGAACGAACCAGTAAGCTCATTTCATCTGCATCGAGATGAATCTGGAAAGGTTTTGCACCCCCGGTTTCAATGACATCAAATATAGGTTTCAATGAACTGAGACTGATACCGTTAAAAACCGAGACAAAGAATGAGAAGATAACCCCGATGATGAATCTTTTTTTATACCGGGCAGTATAGCGTAACAGGCGTAAGTAAGAACCTTTTGCGTCATTAATTTCCATTTATTCTCCTGCGATTGTAAGTTCCTGAAAAAAGAGTGCCGATGGGCCAAAATAAGCACTGCGTTTTTCTTTCTCTCGGCTGAATTTAACATTTTGAAATGCCTTTAGAGAAGAACCGGCAACAGACCCCCCTCTCAAGGGGATTTTACGTCCGTCTTTGTACAAATATCCAAGGCGAATCTCGCCTGAAAATGCGCCTGAAACAGTATTGGGATGAAAGGTTGAAAACTTGTGCAGTTCAATTACCCCGTTCTGCCGCCAGCTATCAACGCTTTCTGTTCCTGCTGGCACAATAAGATTGGCCATGGCAGATGTCATATCTTTTTTAAGCAGGCAGGATAGCTTGCCATCAATGGCAAAATTTTTGAGAGTACCTTCATCATAGAGACGAACCTGTGACATAGGGTAACCCAGATAATCAAAAAAATGAGAATTTAAGCCCCCTTTGAGAAACGGGTCGCTGTCTATAGTCAAAGTTGACGGGCTGTTTTGGGGCTCACTGTAAATAGATTGGCCCACTGATATAACGTTTGTATCATAGTAAAGTGACTGGCCATTTGCTTGTGACGTAAAAAAATCAAAAATAGTATCCAGTGCTTCTGAGCAGAGAATCACCGGAAAAGTTCCTGTTGGCGGTAAAGCAGCCTTCTGTAGATCAAGAAGTGCTTTCGATTCTTCCTGTAAAATTTTTCGAAACGGTAAATCTTTGGCAAAGCGGCGGTGCAGCAAAGAGTTGATTTCAAATTGATTATCGGGAGAGATGAGTACAAAGTCCCAGGCCAGTCTGGTTGAAGGCATTGTCAGTTCAAGCCCTTTCGAATTGACCACAGTTTTTCTGTATTTTTCTGCGAAAATTTCAAATGAAGCAAGTCTGCAACCATGCAGTTCTTCACTGTTCATGTTCAGAATATCCAGTGCTGAGGTTTCGATATACTCGGCTAGAATGTCTTTTAATGACAGGTCTTCAATCGGGTTTGTTCGATCTGGCAATTGCCAGGGATCGCTGAATTCAAAAGCAGGGTTTTCTACCAGTGAGGCACGTTGTTGAGTTTCAGATATGATTTCTGTAAAAATACCGGGTACCGGTGAAAAGACTGTGCTGCTCTCGCCTAACACATCTTTTTTACTGCCGGTATGCAGGGTGAGTGAATATTCGACAGTCTGGTTGCAACGTACCGCTTCAGTTGATTTACCTATACAGTACACTTCATTTGAAATTTTTTCAAGACGGGAAATTTGCCAGGCCCGCAGGCTTGATTCTTTTTTAAGTAGACTGATTAGATGTCGCATTACGTAAGAAACCGAGTTATAGCCTGCATAGAAAGTTTGTTTTGCTTGAAAACCAGTTTTTCATCCGGAATGTGTCCCTTGTGTCAAATAATGGCTTATCGGCAGATTCAAAAATCATTGTCTCTGTTCCTGCAACTTCTGCAAACCTGGGACCCGGGTTCGATCTTTGGGGTCTCGCATTCAAATTGCGCAATGAGTTTGTCGGGAAACCGGTAGCAACCCGCCAGGGTTCTGTGGTCAAGCATGTTGTACGATATGAGCCGCAGGTAAAAGATACTGCGGATGAAAAAGCCTTGCAGCAAATGCCGCTTGATGATCGAAATCTTTTTTCAAAGGCATATCTTTCTATTTTTGAGAAAAGAAGGTTAAACCCGGTCGCGATTGATGTTGAAATCATTGTACGCATTCCCATGGAGCGCGGTCTGGGTTCTTCAAGTACGGCAATTTTAGCGGGTATGGTGATGGCAAATGAGATCATCCGCCGGAACCAGGGGCAGCCCTTTACCATGGAAGAAATTTTTGAAATGGCCTGCACGGTAGAAGGGCATCCCGACAATATTGCGCCGGCATTGTGGGGCGGATGGATTCTGAGTCTGTACAACTCGAGCATACAGAAATTTCTCGCATTCCCATTGAAATTGCGGGCTCCGGTAAAAATTGCCGGTATTGTGCCGCATTTAACCCTGTCTACCGATACCGCTCGCGAATCATTGCCAACATCCTTTTCCCGTTTTGATATGATACAGCAAAGTGGATGCACTGCCCTGATGACCCACCTGCTTGAAAAAGAAAACTGGAGTGAAGCAGAGCGAAAAACATTTCATCTGGCTTTGCGCGATAGAATACACCAGACAGCCCGGGCGCAGTTTATACCCGGTATGAATGAAACTTTTGAGGCATGGCGAAAAATGGGATGCCTGGGGGCGTTTTTATCAGGAGCGGGAACCTGCTTATTGGGCTTTTGGCCCAAAGAACAAAATATTCCGTTCTCGCGACTGGGAGATGCAATGTTTGCAGCAGGTGTCGGTTCACGACCCATTGAACTCGAAGTCGATAATCTTGGCTTGACTGTTGATGTAACTTAATTGCCCGTAAAAAATCTTTTATCGGTCTTTTGAAATTTGCACCAATTCCCGGTGTAAAGTCTGCATTTTTCTAAGGCATGATTACCGAAATAGCGGCCGGCAAAACTTGAAACTCTACCGGGCAGGTTCCGCAGAGTTCACCATCGAGTTCCATAAGAGCTCGCTCTTCACATAGAACGATTACTTTTTTGGCTCTTGAGACCTTGACCCGCTCATCTTTGATATGGGTGCCTTTACGAATTGAACCAGCCTTTAAGATCATAGCAGTTCTGCTCATTTCTGAGAGTTCAACGACATCGAACAGGGCATCTTGAACATCTGCACCGGGGGCAACCATCATTCCGCTGCCAAAGAATCGCCCATTGGCGACAACAACCCCATTGTAACGTGCCGTAATGGGAGTCTGTTTATCGAGCTGTACGGTCATTTCTTTATTTTTGTACTTTAGTAATCCGCGTAAAGTGGCCAGCTGGTAAGAAAGCCATCCGCCTGCACCTTTCCCCTGTTTATCCAGAATTTCAATTACTTCGCCACCAATACCCACTTCGGCAATGTTGATGAAAATGCGGCTTTCCGTCTTTCCTGCAAAGTTGCGATAGGTCACCTTGCCGGCATCTATCTTGCGAGGGGTACCGCTCAAAAGATTGCGTACAGCCAGCTCTGGCTCTTTCGGAATCTTGAGTGTCTTGATAAAGTCAGAGCCACTGCCCGAGGCAATGATACCCAGACTTACCTTTTGTGCTTTCTTGTCGGGTTCACATTTTTCTGTAAAAAAGCCTGAGACAACCTCTGAGATTGTGCCATCACCGCCAATCGCGACAATATGCCGACTGCCTCTTGAGATGGCTTCCCGGGTAAGTTCAGTTGCATGTTTTTTAGCGGTCGTAAAGTACACATCAAAATCGGTAAGATGCCGGCGCAGCAGTGGTTCGAGATCATTCCAGGATTTTGCAGTCTTGCCTGCCCCTGAATT
Organism: Leptospiraceae bacterium; assembly: GCA_020440825.1. Taxonomy (GTDB): domain Bacteria; phylum Spirochaetota; class Leptospiria; order Turneriellales; family Turneriellaceae; genus JAGRNJ01. Next base: position 33,125 of record JAGRNJ010000022.1, read on the forward strand.
CGGGTTTACAACAATTGCCCAGGGTTTGCCCGGGGCAATTGGTAAAGATTTAACGTTGGTTCTTTTTCGTAGAGTTTGATTTGCCTTTGACGCGGCTTTTGGTTTTTGCTTTGCTGCTGCTTTTTTGGGCTGGGCTTTCTTCTTCAGGTTTGCTTTTGCTGACGTTTTGCTTTTTACGGCCGATGTTTTCTTTTTTTCGGGTGCTTTTCTTTTTGTCTGTGGCATCTGGCGCTCCTTTTTCTCTCTCTGGGGAATTGGGAGAGGTTAAATACGGAACGTCAATCTGAAAAATTACACCTTTACGACTCGATTTGAAGGAATACTGAGCATCGAGTTGTTTCACCAGACCATTTACAAGGGTCATGCCGAGAGTCGTCGCTGTTTCTATGCTTTTAGTTTTGAAACCCACGCCATCATCGACAATTTTGAGCGTTGCTGTTTTCTCAGCTTTAACCAGGCTCACATGAATATTGCCTTCTCTTCTGTTTAAAAATGCATGCCGGCAGGCATTGATCAAAACCTCGTGAAAGATCAGGCCAAGTGGTACTGCTGTTGCAATATCCAGATGAAGAGCCTTCATCGTGAATTCAATATGAATCTTCAGATTCGCAGAATTGTAAGAACCAATTATAGATGTACCGAGATCTATGAGGTACTGGCTGAATTCAATACGGGAGAGATCCTGTGAGCGGTACAGCTTTTCATGAATCAATGCCATCACAGAAATTCTACTCTTGCTTTCGGTGAGAATTTTTTCAAGTTCGGGCGAGTCTGAGTACAGGGTCTGCAGCTCGAGCAGACTGCTGACAATGGCCATATTGTTTTTGACCCGATGGTGAATTTCTCTGAGCAAAACCTCTTTTTCGTGCAGAGATTGCTTTACGGCAAGGCGCTGCTCAACTTCTGCAGTAATATCAGTTTGAATTCCCACATAGCTCAATAAATAACCGGCATCATTGAAAATAGGGGTAAACTCAATTCTGACCCAGTAAGTAGTGCCGTCTTTTCGGTAATTGAGAACTTCGGCATTAAAAGCCTTCAGCTCGGTCAGTTTTTGTGCCATAAAGGCGACGGTCTGTTTGTCGGTTTCGGGACCTTGCAGAATTTTTCCCGGCTTTTTGCCTTTCAGCTCATCGAGCGAGTAACCTGTCATGCGCTTAAAGGCAGTATTGACCCAATCAATGTTGCCATTCGAATCTGTGATTACCACCCCGCTCTGTATTCGGCTGGCAACAAGAGAAAGTTTGCTAATTTCAAATTCAGATTGTTTTTTAGCAGTAATATCCTGAATGGTGCCATATATTTTAACCGTTCGATTGTAAACCCGCACTGGCCGCCCGGAAATCCAGACCCATTTGAGAGCATTCTTTGCAGAAATCAGTTTCGCTTCGAGTTCGAAAGGTTCCCCTTTTTGAATGGCTAAATCCAGGGCCTGGCGAATATTTTCACGGGATTCGGGGGCATAAAAAATAAGATCTTTGCCAGGTTTCGGTTCGAAATTATCTTCCAGATCATAGATAGCATATACTTCTTTTGTCCAGCGATTCTCGTTAGTGCCAGGTTCAAACTCCCAACCCCCGACTCTTACTGTCTCTTGTGTCTGTTCAAGCAGTTTACGGTAATGTTTGCTGTCACTGACATCTCTTTCTGTCGTGACGACATATTTTGTGTTATTGGGAAATTGAATGACTGATAAAGTACGGTAAACATCAATCATATTGCCATCTTTACGCTGCATTCGCCATTCATAGGTGGCACTCTCATTTTTTTTCAGAATTGTCTGAAATAACCGCATCTTATCTTTTCGTTCTTCAGCAGGAATCAGCAGGGTAAATTCCTGACCGATCAGCTGTTCTTCGTTGAAATCATACAATTGGCAGAATGCTTTATTGACTCTGAACAGTTTGCCTGTTTCATCAATCAGAGAGATACCAATGTCTGCCTGGTTAAAAATTTTCTCAAGCAGTTCTGTAGTACGCAGAATTTCATTTTGCTGCTGTTTTTGAATCGTTATATCGAGAAATGCTAACGAAATTAGTCTGACTGACTTTGAACTGTCTTGTACGGGATAAATTTGAAAGCTCCAGTTTAAATTGCTTCCGTCTTTTTGAAAACTAATTTCGCCTTTTACAAATTTCCCCTGGCTTGCGCGTTTAATGTCTCCCAAAAAATCACAGAACTGCTTTTCGGGAATATACTTAAATAGTACAGAACCTTCTTCCAGTTTTTCGTCTGCCAGGTTTTCAAACATTTCGATGGCGATATTATTTTTAGCGAGAATAACATACTTGGGGTCGATAAGAATAAGGCCTTCCTGAGAATTTTCAAGCAGAGCGCGAACGTTCTCGTTGGTATGAGTGACTTCGATTTCTTTTTTCTGCATTTCTTCATGCAATTGGCGCAGCTCTGCGTAAGCAATCTGGGTTTCTTCGTTGCTGCTCTGCAATTCTTCATTGGATGTTTCGAGTTCTTCATTGCTGCTCTGCAGTTCTTCATTTGCAGATTGCATTTCTTCATTCAAAGATTGCAATTCTTCATTAGAAGTTTCGAGCTCTTCAATGAAAGTCTGCAATTGTTCTCGGGTTGCGAGTAGTTCTTTTTCAAGGTCTTCTACCCGTGAATCATCGCTTTCTTTGGCAGGCAGAATTTTTCTGAATTTTGAATTATCTAGATCTGATAAATCTTCAAATATGACAATATATAGCTGGTTATCTGACTGAGAATAGATCACAGGCTTTATGCGAATTTGTACAAATCTTGTTTTGCCATCGTCAACTTGCCTTACAATATTTCCTTTTTGCATGCTGTGTTCTCGAATACACCGCAGAACGAGTGCCCTCAGTTCAAGTTGCAGATCTGAGTGAGCTAATTTTATAAGATTAGCATTCATTGTACCGCTCGACAAACCGAGAAAATTATTTACTTCACCAAAAACTTCCAGAACTTCCATGTTTGAATTGATTACAACATAAGGACTTTCGAATGTATTATACAGAGTTTCTTTGACAAGTTCGGCGATACTCAATTCAGATTTTTGAAATGCGGGTAATCGTTTTTCAAGGTTTCGATTCCAGGGAAAACCAGACGATCGTATTTTGGGAATACCGATCAGAGATTTCTTGCGAAAAATCTTGTAATTTGCATGGATACTTTGAAAGTATTCTGTGAATTCACCTATGCTTTCACTTTTGCCGAGAAAGAGAATTCCTTCGTTTTTCAATGCATGATGAAAAGTGGGAAATAGCGCTTTTTGTAGAACATTGCCAAAGTAAATTAACAGGTTACGACAACTGATTAAGTCTAATTTTAGAAACGGTGCATTCGAAGTCAAATCATGGCGAGAAAACAGGATTGTCTGGCGTATTTCTTTCACAATTTCGAACTTTGAGCCTCGTTTTCTGAAAAATTTTTCGAGTAGATTCTTGGGGACATTCTTTATCTGCTGTGCACTATAGATTCCTGCGCGTGCAGTTGTCAGGGAAGATTCACTGATGTCGGTTCCGAAAATCTGAATTGTATAATTCTTTTTTCGAATTCCCAGAATATCGTGAATGATCATCGCAATTGTGTAGGCCTCTTCGCCACTGGCGCATCCTGGTACCCAAACCCGAATTGAATCGCCTGCTATTTTATTTTTGAGAACGGCTTCGAGATGTTTACGAAGTTCTTCGAATGCAGTAGAATCACGAAAAAATTCTGTAACACCAATGAGCATCATTGAAAACAGTTTTTCTATTTCTTCGTTATCAGATTCAAGTTTTTTGAGATAATCTGTAAGATTGTCTATCTCGATCTCGTTCATTCTCTTCTCAAGTCTTCTTGAGATGGTCGATATCTTATACGCTGAAAAATCTATTCCTATTGCAGCACTTAGATAAGAAATTATTTTTTCAAAATCTTCTGTCGCAGGGTCTTCGATTTCTAAACGAGGGGCATCATGGGCAGACCCTTGTAAAAGTTCTATGATTTTATTGCCAATTTCTTTAACCGGCAGAATGAAGTTCACCACCCCGGTTTCGATTGCAGATAAGGGCATTCCTGGATACCGGGCGGTTTTAGGATCCTGAGCGATTACAGTTCCCCCTGCCAAATGTATGGCTCTTACCCCGAATGAGCCATCCGAACCTGTACCGGATAAGATAATGCCCGCGCTGCTTCGAGAATAATCATGGACAATCGATTGAAAAAAAAGATCAATTGAGGGTTTCGGGCCGCCCGCAATTTTGGGGCGGGAAAGATACAGATAGCCTGATTTGATCGTTACATCACTGTCTGGCGGGGTAACATAAATGTTTTCGGGTTTCAAGGGCATGCCATTGATGATTTCACTGACCGGAAATTTACTCTTGCGTTGCAAGAGTTCAGCCAGCATGCTTTTATAGGAGGGGCTCAAATGCTGTGCAATGACAATCGCAATGTCAGGTAGACTCTCAGGTAAAGATGAAAGCAGCTCTTGCAATGCTTCGAGCCCTCCGGCTGAAGAACCGATGCCGATGATCTGCGTTACTTTTTGTGAATTTGATTTTGCTTTTTTGTTCATGCTGCTATGGAATCGAATTTACTGCATTCAATAATGCTTCTTTTGAAACAGGCTTAATAAGAACTGCAACACAGAATGGCAATTCTTCAGCGGGACCTCGAGTACCGGCATCACTGTTGCCGGTGGCGAAAATTACCGGAGTTTCTTTAATTTTATTCAATTCAACCGCCAATTCTCTGCCGTCTTCCCGGTTTTTAAGCAGAATGTCCATGATTATAATGTCAACATCATACTTTTTGAAAAGTTTTCTTGCACTCTCTTTGTCGTCAGCAATCCCAAGAACGTTGAAGCCATGGCGACTTAACTGCATATCAAGAACTCTGGCAATAATGAATTCATCTTCAACTATCAAAACATTTTTTGCCATATACAACGTTATGTTGACATGACCGAGTGAAAATAAAATTTTTATATAGTGCTGACAATTTTCTGACATTTCAGAAAATTCAGGTTGGTGAAGCCAAAAGTCGATAAATTAACATGGCGATTTCTGATTCATCTCTTTCCCGCTCTGTTATGCGCCAGATTGAAAGGCAAAAGATGAAAGTAGGCGGGCAGAAAGTTGTCACCGATGATATTCAAAAACTGAAGGGACTATCGGTAACTCCAGATATACCTAAATCAGATCTTATCAACTACTATCTGGAACCTGTGACCATAGAATATTATATTCCCAAAGAAAGCCGTTTTGCATATGAGCAGAAAATGCTGTATATTGGCCTCGTCGATCCCAAGCCTGAGAATGAGCTGCAGACCAGGATTTTCAATGAATTTGTCAGGCAAAATCAACCAATAGACGTGATTGAAGTCATGAACCATTTTTCAGATTACATTGGCGATATTCTGCAGTATTACAGTCATATGATTCACTTGCATGAGATGGCCAGCATGCAATTTCAAGCCGGAATGAAAGACGACCCGCTGGCAATACGGCGGGCACTCTATATGAATGAAGTGTTGAGAAAATTTGAGCCGACAGTACCGGCATTGGAAATCCTGGGAGATTATACAACTTACAATATAAACTGGTGCATTCGGTTTCTTAACCAAAGGGGAATTCCCTGCTCGCTGGAAGATAAAACGGTTGAATTTCTCATAAAGCGTTATCGTAATTTTCTGCACGAACGGGGCTCACAAACTGATGAGAGATTTGAAATTCTCGCAGATATTTTTATGAACCAGGCCTTTCCAAATTTTGATGATGATTTTGACGATGACGACTGAAGAATGAAAGGCTAGAATTCAAGTCTTACTCCCAAAGAAAACCCCAGACCATACAGTTTACTCATTTCTGCAATAGGAATGGCGAGAGCTGCTTTCACTGCAAAGCGTTCATCTACCGGAAACCATTTCGTACCCAGAATTGTCTGGCTTCTGAAAATACCTGAGCCGGGTCCCGGGCGGATGTAGGATTCTGACGAAGCGCCAAAAGCATGCGAAAATGTAAACTCCCAAAAGGGAACCAAGGGATAAAAAAGATCTGTGTTGATGGCAAATAAATATTCGAGATTATCATTGGGAAAATTTCCCTTGTATAAAAAATTTCTATCGTCGGCAGGTGAAAATCCCAAGCCGCGCTGCCAGGCTTCGCCAGAGAAAATATTGAGATCAAGACCGTTGGTGATATTGTTCTCTGAGCCAGTTGCAGTTTTCTGACTTCTGAATACATAAAATAAATTAAAATGCAATGTAAATGCTGCCCGCTTTTTCATCAGTATGACCCCGGTTCGAATCTCAGGAAATCCGTAGCTCTCCATTGGTGAAAAATTGGGGTCAGTATACTTGGGGCCGTTTCCCGCATTGAATTCAACATACCAGTTGGTCAGTACATATTTTTCAAACCATTCTGTAGCTATATTGACATGCAACTTGAGATCACCAAACTCGGAACGATTGATTTCGTTTGAGTGGTGATTGACCATTGGCAGGTGAATACCCAGCTCAATAGATTTCGAAACTGCGAGCAACAGATTCTGCTCACGCAGCCAGTAATTCTGGGCGGGGCCGTTGTAGTAATATTTCTGATAAACATCGAAAGCGGCCAGCCCTACGCCAGTAAGACTTGCTGTTCTTAATTCGTGCAGGGTACCGGCCCATAATGTACTGAGGCCCCAAAAGGTGCAGAAGATGAACGAGCGGATGTATTTTTTCAGAACTGAATACAATACCGGGAAGATGGCAATCCGCATTTCATTCTTTGAAACCCATGACTGCAAATCTGTCCATATTCGAGGTCGGTGTCTCTGGTGCATTTTCATTCAATACTTTGGCAAAGGCAGCTTTTTTGGCCAGAGATTTCCATTCATCGGGGTCAATTTTCTGTTGAAAGTAGCGCACTCGGCCGCTATTCGAATTTTTCCTGTTGGGTAAAGGATCACTATCTTGCCCAGTTGTTACCTTGACGAGATTCCTGTAGAAATCATAGTGCAAGACCTCAGGAATCATAAAATTACCAAGCATCTCACCGGGAATCTGCGGAGACAATTCAATCAGATAATATTTTCCATCGACAATTTTCCATTCACTGACCAGGGGGCCAACCGGGATCTGCAACTGCCGTACTATTTTTTCATGCATGTTTGATATTTCAACTGCTTTTTCAGAATACCGGGAAGGATAAATATGCTCGAGATCGATAAAAGGTGCCTGGGGTGAGGCTACTTTATCTGTTATGGAGATCAGCCTGTAATTGAAATCATGTACAAGACCAATTACGATGATTTCATCGCCTTTCACAAAACTCTCCATGATTAAAGAAGCAGGGTTGACATTGATTTCATTCAGGTGTCGGCGAGTCAGAAAATGCCGAATATCAGAATATTTATCAATGAGGTAAACATTTCTTTTTGCATATCCTTCTCGTGTCTTTATGATCATGGGAAACCCAAGTTCTTCGAGATCTTCTTTCAAGACACTGTTTTGAAAAACCAGTACTTTGGGTTGTGCAAATGATGAAAATTCAAGATTCAACAGTTTTTGGCGTACAGCATATTTATCTGTCAAAATTTCCATTAAGGTTCTGCTCGGGGCAGGCAGCGAAAATCTTTCTGCAAGGTAAGCCCAGCTGAGCAGGGCAGGGCCAAAGCTGCCAGAGTAGCCACCTATAATGGTTCCATCGGTGACCCCCATATTGAGTTTGTAATCGATTTTTCGATAATTTCGAATGGATTCTTCTACTTTAATGTCGCAGTATTTCAAGGCAGCTGCGTTTATATCTCTGTCGACCCCAATAACCGAGAATCCCTCGCTCTTTGCAGCCTTTATCAGGGGAATTTGATTTTCCCCGGCGCCGAGTACTAAATAATATTTGCGCCCTTCGTCCATAGCTGATATATCGGCCTTCTATAACAAAAAATTACTATTTAACATAACAATCACCTTGACAGTATAAATATGACCTGCATTGATACCGCCTACTATGCCTAAATCGCCTTTTAATGCCAAAGAACTGGCTGAATTTCGGGATTTACTTTTAGAGAAAAAGACCCGAATCGTTAAAGAAATACAATTGCAGGTTGCAGAGGCCAGTCAAGAGAAGGTCGAACATACTGGCGATATTGCCGACATGGCGACAGAGCTGCTCGATCGGGAATTGAATCTCAGCTTGAGTGAAAATGAGCGCGAAATCCTGAATGAAATTGATGATGCTCTAGAGCGAATTAAAAGCAAACAGTACGGAATTTGTGTAGATACAGGCGAGCTGATAGCCAAAGCAAGACTTAAGGCAATTCCAGAGGCGAAGCGCACTATTGCAGCACAAGAAAAGTTCGACAAATTGCAGCGCGATAAGAAAAAGAAGCTGGGCGCGGGATCCTTTAAAATCTAAGCGGGGGTTATGAAAACCCCGGCCCTGAATCTGCTGAGCGAAGCAATAGGGGATTTCATCTCATTTCTTAAATCTCCTGAGAAACAGATTTGGAAAAGAAATGACGAAGCAGACCCCGCTGATATTGATTTATCTTTTCAACCTGAAGCACCGTTACCTGTTCTCGATACCCTGCAAAACCCCGGGGCATGTACACTGTGCGAACGAAGAATTTCCTATAAACCAGGCCAATTTCATATACAAGCTCCCACTGTGCCATATCTGATTCTTGTACATAACAGTTTTCAACAAACTGCTTCTCGGGTCTTTCATCATGCTGAATCTGATGAGGTGTTTCAAAAAATAATTGAGGGTGTACTTGGCTATTCTGCGGACAATTTTCTAATCAGGGATCCCTTGCGCTGTCATTTTGGTAAAGAAGAAGTTGGCAATCCCGAATGGTTTGCAAACTGTGTTTCGCATATTATTGATGATCTTGAGCGCTGGAAAATCAAAGGTATACTTGTGATGGGTGAGGCAGCTACTTTGGTCGAGAAAAATAAAGATGAACTTAAAAAACGCATCGGCAAAGTAACTGAATTCTGTTCTCTTCCAGCTGTTTTTACGCCCGGGCCGACTCGTTTGGTGTTTTTGCGGCAGAATAAATACCCGTCTGACAAAATAAATGAAGAAAGAAGAAAAATATTTGCCGCAGTAAAAATATTCAAAGACCAAGTGATGAATTGCTGAACTTCTCAGAAAACTTTTTGAGCAGCCGGCGGTGTTCAGTGGATGGATATCTGACTTAAATGAATCACAAAATTTTGAAATTACTTGAGTTGTTGCTCTATTTTTGGGGCGTCGGGTTTTAATCGTCTATACTTGCTTTTGCAAAACCTTGCTGATAAGGTAATTATTAATTTCAAGCAAAATAGAACCGGTGAGAGCAGGCCAATTTCTGAATATTTCAACCATTAAAAATACTTTACAAAATACGGTGTATGTTGATCGTATGAAATGCAGAATTTTGAACAATATCGGGATCCTTCTAAGGTCGGACATTCGTCTCATTACAAAAACCTTATGTTGAGTGCCAGGTTTAAGCACAGCCAGAATCATCATTTCAGGGAAAGTAAAAATATGGCAAATTCCAGTGTGAGCCTTCCAAATTGGAATTGTGCCCGATTGCAAGCGGCGGTTCAACTGCTTAAAAAAAATAATATAAAAATCTGTGTTTCAGATTTGCTGGTGTCTGTGTTGAACGTATACAGTTGCAAAATGCAAATTCCAGATTATTTTTTCCAGAATGTTAAATGCCAAAATCAAGACCGTTACTACAGATTTGTAAAAACATCTGTTTATACGAGCACAGAAAACTGGGAGAGACTGCACCTGATTGCGTTGCATTCAAAAGTGTGTCTTTCCCATGCACTCGATATCGCTCTCAGGCTTTATTTGAAAGCAGTAGTCCAGAGGTTACTTCGGCCTACGCGAAAGCTTCAGCGAGTTGTACTTAAAGCCGGGGCTGAGATGAACTCGTTTCTCAAGTCATTGAGAGATTGTACTGCGGATGACCTGCAAAAATATGGTAAATACCAGAAAATCGAACGAAAATCTGGGACAACCTTCTTAGAACTGCGGTTTTTAATACGGCGAGACAGAAAAAAGAAAATAAAAGATTTCAATTCTTGGCGAATAGACACTATTCTTGGGTAATAAATGAAAAAATTTTAATTTGGAGACGGCGGGAGTTGAACCCGCGTTCTGCCGGCGCCTAGAAAGCTTTCTCCATGCTCAGACTATTATTTGTTTCTCGATACTTTTAGCGGCAATAGTCAGCCTCTAATAGCATCCAGCGACTAAATTTAAGAGAATATCTGTCGCAGACATCCTCCGATCATCCCTGAGGTTAACCAACTTTCAGCACGGGATGCTTAGCTTAGGTTGGGCAAAGGCTTATGCAGCCAAAGCGAAATCGTTATTGTCGGCAGTTAAATGCCATATCCCGTCAGAGTGGGAAGAGCTCGCATGCTTTTCTTTCAAAACTTCCAAACAGTCGAAGCCAAAACGCCCCCGTTGGCAGAAGCCTTTGCTTCTGTAGTTTCAGTTTTTAACCTATACTCTTCGTAAAATATAATAAATAACCCTTTAAAAGACCAATTTCTTTTAGTAAAAGCTTGTCATTCTACAATTCATTTTCAGGAGTAACCTGTATCTTTATGACTCTTAAGAAACTGTTGCTTTATTATAACATCCGACAAGAGATTACAACCGTATTCGTTGCGGTACCCCCTGCAGTAGTATTCGTAGGTCTGGTAGGTGGGTTTCAAGGTGAATCTCTTAAATCTTTATTGATAGGCTCTTTTATTGCAGCAGTCCCTGTTACCCAGTTGATGGCTTATATCACAAGATATATTCGTTTTAAAAATCTGCTGGGTGATTATTTTGCCGGTCAAGCAGAATCGCTGAGTGCAGTAAAACTGGGCCTTTTGAAAGAATCTCACTTCGAAGGTCTTATGATAATGCTGCGCTGGTTTATCGGGGTAGTGCTTGTTCTGGCAATCGTGTACTTTGATACAGGGCTAACCGGTCACCAGTTCAAAACAGGTATGGTTTTCGTGGCAGCGATTATGCCAATCGTTTATTTCACAAATATGAATATCAGTGAAAATATCCTGATTCCGGTGCTTGAGCGTGAAGATCTGGCTTCAGCAGTGGTGCATGAACCGATCAACCGCCCCTCAATGGCAGTCAGAATTTTCGGAATCGGGGTGACAATTCTCTGGTTCAATGTTTTAATGTTTACCTGGGTCATTTATTCTCTGCAAGACAAAACTTTCGTGCCTGAAAATCTTACCTATGCATTGGCTGCTTTGATGTTAATTGTGCTTGTGCAGACAATGATTCTGCTATCAACAACAGTTTATACAATTTCCCGAAGCTTAAAAGTTTTTTCGACATCGATTCTGCAATTGTCCGATGGGAATTTATCTCAGTCTGTGCCGGCTTTACAGAAAAGTGAGATAGGGGCAATGGCTATCAACATCATGAATTTAAGCCGCAGCTTTCGCGAGGTCATATCGAGCAGTCTTAATCTCTCCCGTACATTTACATCGACGGCGGCATCTCTTGAAAATACTTCTGCTCAAATGAGAGAATCTTCGCATACCTTAAAAGAAAATCTGCAGAATCTGCAGAAATCCATCCGCCATCTTGAAAATAATTCTGCAAAGCTCTTGCAACTCACAGAATCTGTCAGAACAGAAATGCAGAAAACAGCCTCTCAACTTGATAAAAATGGCAGCAATGTTTCTGAGCTTGTCAGGCGGATGACCGATATCTCAAGTAAAATTATCGCGATTGAAGAGATCGCAGGGCAAACAAATCTTCTAGCTCTTAATGCAACTATAGAAGCTGCCCGAGCTGGCGATGCCGGGCGCGGCTTTGCAGTTGTAGCCACAGAAGTTGGAAAACTTGCTGAGTATACAGGAAAAACTTCAAAAGAAGTGGGTCAATCTGCCAAAGAAGGTGCAAGTGCTGCGGAGACCGCAGGTACTATGATTACAGAAATTGTTCCTGAGGTAATTCGCAATGCCAATCGAATTGATGATCTTCAGGCCGCGGTTACCGAAGAAAGACAGAATTTTCGCGACATCAACCAGGCATTGCAGCTCGTAGAAAACCAGGTCAATCTGGCTGCACAAACCTCAGACTATCTCGCTGAAGCTTCTATAGAACTGGCAGATCATGCCAGACAACTCGAAAATGAACTTTCGGTCTTCACGATATAATAGTGAAACGCTTGACTGTACGTATTTATTTGAAAGTCGAGAAGTAAGGCTTTTCGCCTGCAAGAGAGAGCATGAAGAAAATAAAACCGATTAAGAAACTTAGATTGTATGGTTTTAATAATCTTACCAAAACTCTCAGCTTTAATCTTTATGATATAAATTATGCGAAAAAGCCTGAAAACAGAAAATCCTATATTCAATACATTGATGAACACTATAATGCTCAGCGTTTGACAGAAATTCTGACAAACGTATCAAATATTATTGGGGCTAACATTCTGAATGTTGCATCAGAAGACTATGATCCCGAAGGTGCAAGTGTCACGATTCTGGTTTCAGAAATTCAAAAAGATGCAGCCGAGCGTGAAAAGCTGCATCTTGAAAACACTGAAGCGGTAGAGTCTCCCGGACCAGATTATCCGGAAGATATTGTTGCTCATCTAGATAAGAGTCATATTACTGTACATACTTACCCAGAGAGTCATCCTGAGAATGGGCTCAGTACCTTTCGTGCAGATATTGATGTCTCAACTTGCGGGCAAATCTCACCTCTCAAAGCGCTTAACTACCTTCTGCATGAATTTAATCCCGATATCGTGATTGCCGATTACCGGGTACGCGGTTTTACTCGGGATATGGATGGCCGCAAACATTTTATTGACCATAAAATCAACTCTATTCAGAATTTTATCACAAGCGAGATGCGCGATCGTTACCAGATGATAGATGTAAATGTCTATCAGGACAATATTTTTTCGACTAAAATGCTCTTGAAAGAGTTTGATCTTGATAACTATCTCTTTAACCAGACCAAAAAAGATCTCATTACCGGTGAGAAGAAATTAATCAAGAAAGCGATTAAAAAAGAGATGCTCGAAATTTTTTACGGTAAAAATTTCTAACTGACACAGAATCCCGATTCATGATAGTGACATATCCGGGATAGATTTTCTTCACGGAAACTCACAAGAGAAGGCATTCAATGAAAGAAAAATGGAACCGGCTGGTCTACTTATTCAAGTCGCTATCGATCAGAGTTAAGTTAAGTGTAATCATATCATTCCTGGTTCTGACCAGTCTTGGTCTTTTGACCTGGATCTCCCTCGGTATCTTTGAAAATGATATCAGCAACATGGTAACGGTCATGAACTCCCGTACTACCAAGCTGCTTTCTGAAAAAGTTGAATCAGAACTGGGTCTGCACAAAAAAAATCTGGCATTGATCGATAAAATACAGAGTGCTGGCAAACGCGGCGATTTGAAGCTGATTCGCGAGTCTTTTCTGAATAATGAATCTGAAATGACTTTCGTAGCCGGTTTTCTGGTAGAGAACTCCAGAATCAACCCCGAACCAGAGTATTCAGTAATCAATTCACAGTTTTCATCAGACGTTAAGCTCGATAATCGCGCCGTTCTGAAAAAAATATTGAAAAACAATGAATGGCTTTCCCGTTCGACCCGCGGGGAAGAAATCGTCCGAAACTTCAGCCAGGAAACAGGTAAACCAATTATCCTGTTCATAAGCCCTATCAAGCGCGAAAGCGGCTCTGTCAGAGAGTTAATGATTGCTTTGGTCAAAATGGAAGCCTTAAATGAGGTCTTTGCATCTCAAAGTGCGAGAGGTGCGCCGGGCGGCTCAACTCTATACGCATCATTCATGATTGACGGTGATGGCAGAGCTGTAGTCCATCCTTCCGGAGATAAAGTTCTCACTTCAGAGAGCATGAACGAGCACCCTGCTGTAAAAAAAGTATTTGAATTAAATACTCGCAATGCAGTTATTCGCTACAAGACATCTGATG
>JAGRNJ010000023.1:0-32529 GCA_020440825.1 Leptospiraceae bacterium
GAGGTTTGCCAATATCCCGTAATTACAACAGATATTTTCTTCTAATTTGTTCATCTGGAATCTCGAGCTCAACTTTCAAACTTCCGGGATTAAAACCGCTTTCTTCAGGCAAGAGTTTAACAAAATTAAGTGTCTGCAGATATTCAACAGTCATATTTCTAAGTGTATAGGTGCCGATTCCATGGATAATTTCTACATAGCGATGGCCTTGAAATTGAGCATTGTGAATTTCCCGTTCCAGCTTATTTTTTGCGTCGTTATAGTGCATTTGCCTGATTCGAATAATATGCCAATGATTCATCTGGCTACTCCCAGAAAAAAGGAAGCTGCGTCTGGCACTGAACGGTAGAATAGACTCCATTGCCCAGGTATACAGGATTCTTCCTGACAAATTTTCGTAATTCTGCAAGGTTTTGGGGAATTGATGTAGAGTTTTTCTCCCAGTATTCTGCTAGATTAACGGCCCCGTCTTCCAGCAATGATTTGATTCCGTCATTGTCTGTCATCAATGGATCATCAAAAATATAAATATCCCGCCCCAAATCTAGTGCGATTTGTGCGGTCTGCTTTGCTCCACTTTTTGCATTCCCTTCTACAAAGATAAGGTTATTTGAGAGTGCTGCGATTATACGATTTCTACGCGGAAAACTCCAGCGAGCAGGTGGTACAGACCGAATATATTCAGAAAGTAAGAGAATATTGCCGGTTTCATGGAAAGCTGCCTGGAATAGATCACCATTTTGTAGAGGATAAATATGCGAAAAGCCATGAGCAATGACACCGATGGTTCCTGAGGCTTCAATAGATGCTCGATGTGCTGCAGTGTCGATACCCCGTGCCATTCCCGACACTACAATAAAAGATTGATCACTGAAAATTTTTGCAACCTGCCGAGCATATTCCAGACCTATTCTGGATGGCTTTCTTGTGCCTACGATTGAAATCTTCTTTTTGTGCAGTAAATTCAAATTTCCTTTTGCAAAAATACAAAAGGGTGGGTCGGGTAAATGCAGTAGCTCTTCGGGGTAGTTATTGTCTCCCCGGCAAATTATAGAAATATTTTGCCGGGGGTACTCACCCATTAGATTTTCGGCTGTGTTTAAGAGTTCTCGTGTTTTTTGTGTTCCCCATTTTGCGATCAAGAGTGTGCCATATTCTTCTGCTTCAACCAATTTCGCGTTTTTAAGCCCCGGCAAAAGGCCAGAAATCTGCAGGGCTACAAGTTCTCTTCGTTTTGCATAATTCATTCTATCTTGTTTTGAATCAGAGCGATATTATTTTTTGCCGTTCGGTAATCTTCCCGGTTAGAAAAAGTATCTGGATACATTGTTTCCAGGGCTTTTAAGATTTCAGAATACAAAGAAACAGATTCATTTTTTCGACCGGTTGCAGAATACATTCCTGCAAGAGCAAAGCGTATGTTGATATCATTCTGGTTAAGTGGCAGCAGCTCTTCGAGCAATTCAATGGCTTTTAACTGGAAGCTGCGCTGCTCAACTGTTAATGTCTCTCCTAAAATTCTGTAAGGGTTCAGACCTGCATAGCCATGAAAATAGAGCAAAGCAAGTTCATATTGGCCTTTCTTAAGATTTTTTTCCAGATGAATCGATTTAATAAAATTTTCTTCGGCAGCTCGAGTCAGTTTTACATCCCAATTTTGACGTCTTGCTAGATTCCCATAACAAAGTCCCAGACGATAAAAAGTTTGAGCATCGTTGTCTCCCAATAAAACCGCCTTTTCCAGGTGACGAATGCAAAGTTCATAAGACTGCAGTTCAGCAAAAGCCGAACCAATTCTACGATTTACCAAAGCCGCTCTGGTCTGCAGATCAATCTCTTTGAGAAGTTGATTTTCATATTCGGCCGCTTCTTTCTGCCATTCACCTATATCAGATTTTTGTGTTTCTACATCAGTACGACCAAAACGTTTATCGAGCTGTTTCTTCTGCCATTGGGCCAGCCAATCGGGTATTTGACAGGAACTGCAAAAAACCATAGATAAGATGGTCATGGTCAAGAGCCATCGAGACATTCTTCTTTCTATCAAAATACCGATAATTCGTAAAGTAATATTTCAAAAAGCTAAATGAATCTTGCTTTACTGTACATACGACAGCAGAAATTTGCCAACATGGGAAACATGGGCACAACAGAACTGATCGTTATTTTTGCAATTGTCTTATTACTTTTTGGCGGAAAGAAATTACCAGGATTGGCCCGTAGTATTGGCCAGGGAATCAATGAATTTAAACGTGGAATGTCTGGCGATAACAAGGCAGAAGAAGAGCCAGGCGAAAGAGATGTTACTCCTCACGTTGCACCCGAACCAAAGGTAGAATTACCAGAGCCTGCACCTAAAAAGCGGGCTTCATCGCCCAAGAAAGCTCCCGCAGCCAAAAAGGCAAAACCCAAAACATCACAACCAAAAGCCAAAGCTAAAGTCAAATCAAAGGCAAAAACCACAGTAAGTCGCGGTAAGAGCAAGTAATTTGAATTATGAATTCTTCAGATTCAGGCAATGAGACTCCTGACGATTATCTGAAGAAGCTCAGGGCCCAGCAGGGCTATATGCCCGTAGGTGACCATTTCGATGAATTGCGCAAGAGACTTATTTTCACCATACTTTATGTAATTATTTTCTCGATTGCCGCTTCATTTTTTTATGAAATGATTTGGCAGTTTCTCATGGGACCGGTCGCCAAATTCGTAGGCAATACCAGCGGTACCCCGGTCAAGATAATTGCAACTAAACTGACCGATTTCTTCGCAGTAAAGTTCAAATTAATTATTTTTACCGGGGTACTGGCAGCAACTCCGCTTATTATCTGGGAAATATGGGGATTCATGTTGCCAGCCTTTTCAGGGAAAACCAGAAAGTGGGGCTGGGGAATCATTGTTGCAGCGACTGCTCTTTTTTGGGGCGGGGTTATCTTTTGTCGATTTGGGGTCTGGGATCTTGTTGCTGAAATGCTTATTTTCGGATGGACGCCACCGGGAATATCCATTGAGAATACTACAGAATTAGTTCAAGCAGAGTTACATATTACAATGGCCGATTATTTATCAATGTTTTTTGCCTTTCACTTTGCATTTGGGGTTTCTTTTGAGATGCCAGTTGTTTCGGTTATTTTAGCTCTTACGGGAATATTGAAAGCAAAAATGTTCTGGGCCAACTGGCGGATGGCTATTCTTGTTATAGCTGTTGTTTCTGCTATTCTAACCCCGGCAGATATTCTTTCTATGCTCGCCATGATGGTTCCGTTGGTTATTTTATTCCTGCTTTCAGGATTATTAGTTGGAATGATTGAGAAAAACTCCAAAGAGGATGAAAATGCTACCTGAAAAAAAAAGCAAACAAGAGAGCAACGTTTCGCTGGTAATCTTTACCGTGCTGCTTGGAACAGTGATTTCTTTTGTTATGTTCTCTGGTTTTGCCTTTGTCTCTTATTTATTCTATGACTCTGTTGCCATAATTGCTAAAATAGAATCATCCTGGCGTATTAGCGTAAGTTTTTTTGTTCTTGCATTACTTTTAACGTTAACGACGAGCATACTCTTGTATCTGTATGCTAGAAACCTTGAGCTCTTAATCAATAATTTACGCCTTACCGTACAGACCCAGGCACCTGATACTTTAAGAAAAAATCTGTTCTTTAATGAACTGAAACATTTTGCAGTAGAGTTAACTGCTCTCATTGATCAAGTTCACAAGAAAGAAAAACTGGTTACCGAACTGGCATCGAGACAACCGACCGTCGATGTTGCAGATACCCTTGCTATTGACGTCTCAGAAAATCTTCTGTTTACCAGACCATTTCCGCGGTTGAAACATTTTGAAATTGCATTGTATCCACGAAAACCGGGTGAGATTTCCCGTTCTTTCGCAACTGCCTTTGAATCAAATAGCTTTGCAGACTTTTTATTTCTCAAATTTGGTCAGTCAAGTTTAAGGGCCGAAATTGAAAAACACAAGCACTGTGAAAAATTCCATACACTTGGCCAGACTTCGGCAGACTTTTCGACGAAAGTAAGCTTAATCTGGCAGAGTCTAAACCATTTAACTGAACTGTTACCAGGCTTCCTGATAGTACGGTGGAACATAGACGGTTCACTACTTTTTGCTTCGGCAGGCGGTTTTGAACTCTTCTTTCGGGAATCAAACTCCAGTTTTCAAAAAATGAAATTTACAGAATCTTATTTCTCTTCTCAAATACCCCGCATGATAGATATGAGTTTTTCTGAAAAAATTCAAATTCTGATTGCCTCTAATGAATTCACTGATTCTATCGAGCTTTCTGAATCATATCTTTCCAGAGTTTTTCAAGCGCAACCTCTTTCGAATTCAAAAAGCGGTATTCAATCTCTGCTGGGTTCTGTGAAATCTGACAAACTCGGTGAGCTCACTGCTCCAGAGGGACTTCTAGCCTTTTTAAATCAAAAACAGAATCACTAACATTGCGGGCGCGCTCTATATCGTTAAAAATCTGAGATTTTAGCTCTTCAACGTTTGAGAATTTTTTTTCTGCCCTTATCTTCTCAAAAAAGAAAACCCTTAATGTTTCTCCATAGATATCGCGGCTGAAATCTAAAATATGAATTTCAACGGATAAATCTATATTCGCAAAGGTGGGATTAAAACCGATATTGGCCACTGCTTTCAGCATCTGCCCGCCAAAAAGAACAGCACAGAAATAGACACCTTCACCGGGAATGATTTTCTCTGGTGGAATATTCAGGTTGGCTGTTGGTACTCCGAGTTGTCGGCCTCTTTGACGTCCTGGTATAACCTGGCCCATGACGAAGAAAGGATAGCCAAGCAGATCATTGGCTCTGTGTATATCTCCAGAGCGCAAAAGTTTACGAATTGCCGACGATGAAATAATGGTGCCGTCATCCATATTGACTGAGCTGGTCTGGTGAACTGTAAACGAATCTCTTCTGCTGGCCAATTGCATATAGTGGAAATCACCCCTGCGGTTCAAACCGAATTTATGATCATAACCAAGAAAAAATTCTTTAATTTTCAATTTCTTGATCAAGATATCATAAAGGAAGCGTTTGCCGGTCATTCGAGCCATATTCAAATCAAATGGTAAAAAAACGGCAGCTCTTAGATTGAAATGTTGCAAAAGAAAAATTTTTTCATCTCTCAAGTAAATTCGAGAATCAAATTTCAGTTTCTGCAGAACTTTTTTAGGCGACGGGTCATAGGTAACCAGTATAGTATCTCGTCCCTGTTGTGATGACGATTGTATGGTTTTATCGATCAAGGTCCGGTGACCTCGATGTAATCCGTCAAAATCTCCCAGGGTTGCTACACAATGATCCCATGGTGCCTGAAAATTTTCAATATCAGATATGATCTGCATGTTGTCGCTTCTTGTATTCACTTACCAGAGCAAGAGCAGCAATAAAAACTGCAGCAAGCAGGTAGGCGGCTGAGAATTTGTATGGAATCGAGTGGATCATGGAACTGGACATATCCAGCTTCCAGGGTAGAAACAGCTCACCGGTAGATGTTGGGCTGTGTATAAGCCCGAACAGAGACATAACTGAGCCGAAAATAAGGGCAATGGAGGCTCTGATCGCTTTTCCGTCGATAAGATACGATACGGCAGCCCCCCAGACCATCGCTGTTAGAATGTACCCTTGTGCGAGGGCTTGTAAATAAGGATATTCATTGAGAAAAGTCACAGGAATCAATGCATTGGGATCCAGGGTCGGAATCTTTTGAGCAAGATTCTGCAATTGAAACATGACAGGCTCAAACAGTACCTTCACTTTAATATAACCAAAATTGAGAATACTGGGGATGATAGCAAATGTAACTGCCATATTATGGGAAGCAGGGGTCATTTGGTATGCCATGGCAGTGATCTCAAACCCGATAAAGATTAGAATCGGTGAAACCGCAGCTTCAGGAATAACCGATACCAGAAAACCGACGATTCCAAACATGCCGCCCAGGCCGATCAACAGACCGGTGAGCGCTGTGTATCCGACTTTCGCACCCATTTTTTTATAAGCTGAATGCCCGATATAGGGTGTAGATTGTGATACACCTCCGAAAAAGCCAGCGATTAAGGTAACAAAAGCTTCGGTTAGCAGAATATCTCTGGTCTTATAATCATCGCCTGCAAGCTTCGCCCCTTCGGTGACATTGATACCACCAATGATTGTTAAGAGGCCAAATGGTATGGCAACAGGTAAATAACGCAGAGAATCAGTAAACAGAACCTGTAAACCTCCAGCCTGAAACATGGGAAAAGAGAACGATAGTATATTCTCTCCTGTGCTCTGGTGAACAGCTTCACCCTGCCAGAATGGGAGAACATGATATACAGCCACGCCAAGAATCACTGCCGCAGCTGCCCCCGGTATCTTGCCGGGCAACTTGTAGGAAGATACCAGAGTCAACAAGACAAGCGACAGAGAAAGCAGACCAACGAGTGGCAGTTCCATTGTTTTAATAAACTGATTTGCAGAGAGCCATACGATACCAATTCCTGCGAGAGAGCCCAGCAATCCTGCTTCAGGGACAATTTTTTGAATATACCGCCCAACGAACGAGGCAGCAATCTTAACAATGCCCATCCAGATCATTACCGCCATGCCAACATACCATGCCATCTGGGCAGCCGTGGTTTCATCAAAACCTTGTCGATAACCGATATAAGCTGGTCCCAGTACAGTGACTGCTATACCGATTGTCGACGGGGTATCAAGCCCGAGAGGTATAGCCGTCACGTCAGAACGTCCCGTTTTACGTGCGAGTCTCAGTGCAAACCATGAGTAAACCAGGTCGCCAAAGAGTACCCCAAGCGCGGTGCCGGGAATCATGTACTTATAAATAAAAGAGCCGGGAAAGCCAAAAACTTCAGTGAGAATGCCGTACAGGATAACCAGGTTTACCATGTTATCTAGAAATAGCGCGAAGAATGCATTAAAATCACCCAGGGAGAAAAGGGGTACTCTGGTATTCATCGGTAAATCTTAATTTTCATGATTTACAGTCTAGTTTAAAAACAAAACCTGCCTTATATTACAAAAGGAGTTTGCATGCCCTGCGGAAAAAAGAAAAAAAGAAGAAAAATTGCCAATCATAAACGCAAAAAAAAGCGTCGTCAAAATCGTCACAAAAAGAAAAAATAGATTGCATTTAAGAACCTTGAGAAAAGGTTAAGCAATGAGTTTACAAAAGTCTGACCGCCAGCTTCTCGCTCAAATCGTTGAGCTGGCTGAGAAGACAGTTTCTGAGTCTCGAAACAGCCTGATCGGTCTTGAGCAAACTGTAGAAGATATACTGTGTGTACTGCTAACCGGTGGCCATCTACTGTTGATTGGCCTGCCAGGAGTAGGGAAGACTGTTATCGTCAAGACGCTTTCATCTCTATGGGGAATGTCTTTTAATCGTGTTCAATTTACCCCCGACCTGATGCCAGGCGATATTACCGGAACTGAAATTATTGAGGCCGGTACTGCAACTTCAAAAAGTCTTAAGTTTCGTCCAGGTCCCATTTTTGCAAATCTGGTTCTGGCCGATGAAATTAATCGCGCGCCACCAAAAACCCAAAGCTCGTTGCTGGAGGCTATGGAAGAACATCAGGTAACTTATGCAGGGGTATCGCATAAGCTTCCTGACCCTTTTTTGGTTATGGCAACCCAGAACCCACTGGAATTAGAAGGTACGTATCCCCTTCCTGAAGCGCAGTTAGACAGGTTTTCCATTTCGGTTCAATTAGCGTATCCCAACCGGGAAGATGAGTTAAAAATAGCACGCCTTGAAACGTCAAATAGTCTCAAGAAAATAAAATTTAACAGGCTTGAGAAAGCAATACCTGAATTCAGAAGTCTGGTAGAAAAAATCCCGTTTCCAGAAAGCCTTTTACAAGATCTGGTCGATTCTGTACGATCGACCAGACCCGGTGGGACAAAGAATGGTGTGGCAGAGAAATATGCAGTGTATGGGGCAGGTCCGCGAGCGCTCAGACATATTGTAGCTCTCAGTAAAGCCCGTGCAGCAATTGACGGAGACATCAATGTAAATTCTGAACACGTGCTTAAGGTGTATACCAAAGCGCTTCAGCATCGAATTCAGTTGAATTATGCAGCCCGTTCAGAAGGTTTAAGTGTATCTGACTTTTTAAAGGAAACGCTGCAGTTAAGCTGATTATGGCAGACGACCTGCAGCTTCTGTATTCTTATTCGAAAAATTTCAGTCTTACTTTTGACCCGTCTTCGGCCTCTTCTCAGCATGGGAGACAAACAAGCAGAAAAAGAGGCTATGATAATGATTTGTTTAACCACAAGCCTTATTCTACAGGCGATGATTTACGTAGACTTGACTGGCGCTTGTATGCACGTACAGAGAGAATGTTTGTTCGGGAAGGCAATGCAACTGCAAATTTACAGCTTGAGATAATTTTTGATATTTCTGATTCAATGCAATGCTCGGCAGAGACCTGGCGAACCTCAACTCTACTTTTTTTTCTTATTGCGTTGATTTTAAAAAAATCACCAAATCGAGTTGAGATGCATTTGTGCGATATTTCTCCTGACTTTTTACTTTCACAGCTTCCTGTATTCAGCTTACCGTATTTGCCAAATGATACAATCTTTTCACTTTCTGAAAATTCTGACTGGTTAAACCATTTGAAAAATACTTCAAGCAAAAAATCCCTGGAAATACTTTTAAATAAAAGAAACAGTAATGCCGTTTCTTATCTGGTCATCAGTGATTTTCGCCTGTCGATAAAAGATTTTGAAAGATTATTGCTCGATTTTTCACCCTTTGCTCAAAAAAGTCTGCTCATTTTTGTTGAGAACTCTCCCAATTTGGGCAATCGCGCCTCATTTATAGTGGATGCAGAACGGGATGACCAAATATACTGGCCGGCAAATAATGATTTAACATTCCTCGAGAACCAGTCTCTACGAGAACGAGTGGGTAGCGCTTTGAATATGGGCTATAAAGTAAAAATTTTTCGAAGCGCCCAGAACATTATCGAATTTCTGCGAGAATGGTAAATATGAGCTTTGGCAATCCTGAATTTCTCTACCTGCTGCCGTTAAGTTTATTGCCCCTTATATTATTTTTCTTACGTCAATTTACATCAGTCAAAACTAAAGTTCCTTCGTTAATCTGGTTGAGAGAGAAATTGCCTGCATATAGAATTTCTACGAACTCAATATTTACACTGGTACTCCAGATAATATGTATTTTGCTTTTCATATTTTCGATCAGTGGTACTCGTCTTTCAAAAAATACACAAGCAACAGAGAATATATGTGTAGTTGACGATCTCTATAGATCGGGCTGGACCGCGGTTTTGTGGCAGAAAATGCAGAACGAATTAGATCTATATTGTAACAGCCGATATTATTCTTATGCTTCTATTTTGAGAAATAAACTCGATTTTGCTGACTCTGGCTACCTCAGGCAGAGTGAACCGACATCAAATTTTTCAGCAGCACGTTTATCGGGTACGTTCAAACAGAGCAGTATACTCATAATAGGGGCCCGTTCGACAGGCAATGAATTTGCATTTGAGACGACAGAAAATATTAAACTATTTTTGGTACAGCCAGGTGAAAAAAATCTGACAAATGCTTTCTTTTTTCGAGCTGATATTCATCCGTTTGATTATGCCAGAATCAGGCTTTCTGCCACTTTTATGCAACGCGAAGGGCTTTTGAGTATTGACTGGAATAATGAGTCGCGGGAACTAATTTCTGTACAGAACTTTTCGGTCGAACATGAGTTACTTGCCCGGCCAGGTTATAATTCTTACCAGCTGAAATTTTTTACCGATACAGAGTCTGAATCAGTTTCTGCGTTTCACTTGAGAAAAACTTCAGGATCACTGGGGGTTGATACAGGACAGGCACCCGTTACTGTTCAGTCGGTGCTGCAATTGCCTCGAGAAAAATTTTCACGTCCCTGGTTTTTACAGAAAGAGGGAGGAGTGCCGATTCGAAAATCTGAAAATTGCAGCGGATCAGGAGTCTTTTTTCCTGACCTGCAAAACCAGAGTGACATTGCGCGTGGCTATTTCAATATTCAAAATTCGAGTGGTCAAAGTCTGGTATTGTCTGTTGCCAGACGAGAATCTGCAGAATTTTCTTTATTAAATGAAAATTCAGTAATATATCGATTTGCAGACGGATTGCCTGCAGTGTATCGAAATGGAGACTCTATTTGCTTTAGCTTTGATCCTGACAGTGTTGACCCTGAGCTGATTAAAAATCCACATTATGCGATATTTCTGTTAAACTTACTTGTTATGTCGGTCTCTGAAGAGAATATTGAAACAGTTTACCATGGGAATGATCTGGAAAGAGAGACAAACTCAGCTCTGTTTGCGAGAGACTTTAAGCCCGGGATCTTAGGTAAGCAGAGTAATGGTTCATGGCGTTACCTGCAAGATGAAAAAATCGATTTTGAGTCCTATGAAAGGTTTTTAGTACTTAATTATGATCCGGAAATATCCCGAGACCCTGTAAAAGAAGCAAGTTTATCGAATCTACAGGAGCAAAATGCGTTGAGTATTTTCGCTGGCTCCGGTTTAATCATCAGTTTTGCTATACTGGCAGTTTTGGTCTCAACAGGTTTTTTAGAACTTTTTAAGAAAAGAGTAAAGAAGATTCGATACGGTACTTTATTTCCCGCATCGAATAAGAAAGATTAACCGGCGGGTTTGTCGTCGCCTTTAATTTTTGAAGTAATTTCTTCGATTTTCTTGGTCAGCTCATCAATTCTGGTACTACCTGCATTTTTGAATTCTTCAAGTGCAGATTTTAGGTTACCAGAAATATCAGTAGCTTTTGACTCATATTCCTTTACAGAAACCAGAAGATCATCTACAAATGCACGAACTTTTGCTGCACCTTCGCCGCTTTCTGTTTCTCCTCTTGATATCAGTTCATTGATACCAGTCTCTGCTTTTTTTAATGCACTGCTCAGGTTTTCTTCGACACTTTTAGCAGCTCCAAGTCCCAAGTTTACAACTTTTTTCAACAATTCTTCCATAGTAATTTCTCCCTATTATTTTTTTTCCCCAGTATTGTGGGTGGGTAGATTCAGAATATACCTGCTACATAAAAAATCGATCAACTTGCTGCGTCAACCTATTTGACAAAATACTGATAAAAAACGTTATGTCTCATTGGCACGGTGTTTCAAGTTCACTGCATTCAAAAGCCGAAAATATAAAGGTGGTGCTGACTACAACAAATGACGATTTCGTTGACGCCAGACAAGAAACTTCATACTATTCAATTTTAAATTTCTTCTATTTCGTGAAGGCAAAATTTGTCAAGATCTACTTCACTTATGCAGGATATCGATATGTTGGTCTCGTTGAACATGTTGAATCAGATTCGATTCAGCTCTCCCTTTCAGCATTTAATGAAGGACCCGAACGCCGTGCGAATCTCAATTTTGAAGCATTAAACCGCTATTATTCAGCGACCGTTACAATTTTGCGCAGTAATGAAATGGGAGTATTTATACAGATTCCCAAAGAAATAAGATATCTGGCAAGAAGAGAGCATATACGCTTGTCTTACGATGATTTATTTATGCGTTTTATTATTCTCTATTCGCCAATTATGGAAACCCGGCAGGCTGAAAAAACAATGGAGGGAAGGTATCCATATTTTATGACAGAAGTACTGCAAGATAATCCCTCTGTTCGCATTGTATACCAGATGTTCCTGACTGAAGTCAGAAAGATAAGCAAAGAATTTGATGTTAAAATGATCTATGCTTCTGAATCCACTGATTTTACTTTGCCTGAAAAGTATATTCTGCAAACGGGAAAGTCGTTTCTAATTGAAGATGTTTCAAAAACATCCAGCTATGTGCAGGAACTGCCTTCTGATTCAGTCATTAACTACAGGGAATGGTATCGAGAACAGGTCAAATTAAATGGGGAATATGCTTCTCTGTTAAAAATTGAAGAAATTAAAAATGAAGATGCCAGAAACTTTCTCGTTTCTTACCTGCTCGTACCGATTTCTCTCTTTGGCAGTCCTATAGGATATTTAAGAATTGAGACCAACCAGTTCAATAAGCATAATATTTCCGTTTTCGATGCAGAAGAGCTGCACGTGCTTGCAGGACTCTTTTCTTATGCTCTAACAAAAGTTCGCATTCGACGTTCACACTTTGATCCTAGTTCAATGCAAACCCGGGTAGTAAATATTTCCTTAAGCGGGCTTCTCATGGAGTTGACTGACAAGGTTCTTTACCATTATTTACAGAAGCATCGACGGGTAAAAATGTTGATTCCGATTCTCGGTGAAGAGATTGAAGTATACGGTGAAATTAAACGTTTTTTTACTCAAAAAGATCTTTTCTACATGGGTGTTACCTTCTTCAAAAGCAGACCTGGTGATATTTCAAGACTTGAAAATTTTCTATATGAAGATTTACACCATCAATTTTTCTGATTGCGCCACAATAATCTCTTATTCCAGTGGCTTATGAGCCTTGCTCTGCAAAAAAAGCGATACTTACAGAAATCTAAGAGCGGTTTTATTATACTGGTTTTGACATCGGTCATGCTTACCCTGACATTTTCAGCCGCACTGGTACTGTTTCAGGGTACATTCAGTGAATATCGCTCTGCAGAACTCGAAGCAGGCCATATGAAAGCACGAATGCTTGCGCAGAGTGGTATGGAAGCTGCGATTATGATTTTGACCCGCGTTCCGGCCGACCAGCTGGCATCTGTTGGTTTCTTTATTGTGCCATTGTCAATACCTCTGGGAGAGGGAATTGTAAGCATTCAAATTTCAGAAGAAAGCGGCAAGTTAAATGTGAACAGGCTGGTCAGATTTATTGACAATACAATGGATCCCAGGGTTCGAGAAATGTTTGACTCGCTTTCTACTACTCTGGGGTTACCTGCTGATATTTGGGACCCGGTTGTAGACTATATTGATGAAGATAATATAGCGCAACCCCGAGGTTTTGAACAGGCTGATTATTCGAGGCTAACCCCACCACGCAGAATTAAAAATGGCAGATTGCATTCATTGGAAGAGCTGCTGTTGATTCCCGGCTTTGACAGATCTACGATATTTGAAGATATTCGTTCTGAAAAGCGTAAAGAGGATGTTTCAGAAGATTTCCTGTCTGATCTGGAAAAACTGACTATTTCTGATGATGATTTTATTCTCGCTAATAATATTACTGTGTATCTGCCTACAGATCCCATGAACCCTGATTCAGATAGAATCAATGTCAATACGGCTCCTTATCATGTCATGCTTTCGTTGAGTCCCTATATGACTCCCGATGCGGCAAGAGCCATAATTCGAGCCAGATTCCAGAAGGGCGGCAGGTTTACCAGTTTGAATGAGCTCGCGTCAATCCCCGCATTATCCATCAATACTGTTGGCTCGGCAACATTATATCAGGAGATAGAAAGCAGAATCACGGTAAATGATCAACTGTATAAGATTGTTGCCGAAGCGTCTACTGACCTGCATCTGGCACATGTCACCAGTATTTATGATATGGTTTCCCGCAAAATTACACTTTATCTGGAATAATTTATGGCAAAACATCCGGTAATTATTGAAGTTTTGCCTGCTCGGGCCAGGTTCTTGGAGTACAAAAGCAGTATTGCAGGCAAAGGTTTTTTTGAGTCTGCAACCATGATTGCCGGGGGTGACCATATTACCCCTGGTGAAGTCATTCAGTTCTTAAAAGATAATTTCCCTGAATGCCCGGCTGTCTATTTGAGTACACCCTGGGGAGGGGAATTCAGCAGAGAATTTGTACTTCCATTTTTAGAGAAAAAAAAGATCAAAGATGTTATTCCTTTTGAACTGGAAGGACAGCTGCCCTATGATCCTGCAGAATATGTCTATGACACAATGCAGTGGCCGAATATCGAAGAAAAACAGACTCATGTTGTAGCAATTGGCGCATTGCGCAAGACAATTGTTCCCTGGTTGACAGAATTGCGGGACGCTGGCATTGTTGTACGCGGGGTTTATTCGCTGCTTGATTCCCAGATGCAGGTTATTCTGGCCTGTGGTGAAAAAGACGGATTATTTCTGCACTTATCAAGAGAACGGTTAACTTTGCTTGTTTTGAGTGGCGGGCGACCTCGAATTTTTCGATCTCTACCGTTTGGGTATACAGAATTATTGCAACGTCTCTCAACACAATGGAAAATGAGTAAACAGGAAACAGAGGCATTGGTACACCGTTTGCCAGATATAAATGAAGCAGATGCAGATTTTCTGAAAAAGAATTTTAATCTCTCAAAATCAAATATTACTATTTTAGAGAAAGAGACAGAGGCGTTTCGAAAAAAACTGGCGACAGAATTGAACTTGTCATTGACCAGCATCAGTTTACCTCTGCAGGACCTTGAAAATCAATTCTATCTCGTTCAAGACAATGATTCTGATTATCTGCGAGGTCTTCTGAATTCGAGCATGCCCGACCTGAATGCAAAAACTCTGGTTATGGAGCAGACAATTTTTAAAGGTTTGCATCCCGGTTATTTGATCTGTGCGGGTGGTGGGCTCTCCCAAACCTCGTCACGCGGGATAAAACTGTTACAGGGCGACCTCAAGAAGCTGACTGCGGAGCGCCAGCAACGTTTCAATCTCACTCCTTTAATTATTGTGGGAGCAGCTATAATTGGTTTTGCGCTCTCGTTTTTTCTGGATTATAAAGTAAGGGATCATGATTTTCAGGTTTCACGTCAAATGCAGGAAAAAGTATTCCAACAGTTTTTCGGGGTTAAACCAGATGTGAACCGAAAACCAGCTGCTCAGGCACTCGAGATTCTCAAAAAAGAGAAGAAAAAAACCGAGATTTTTAGAAAGTTCTTTAACGTACCCAGACTGTCAACACTCCTGGTCACCGTAAACAATGCACTGGCGTCTGAGACAACTTTTGAAATGGACAGTATAAACTGGGACACCAGAGTGCTTGAAATTCAGGCATCTACTGAGTCATTTACAGATCTTTCACGTATAAAAGATCTTCTAAAAAATACAAAAATCTTTTCTGAAGTAATATCGAGCAGAGAAAAAGCAATGCCGGGCAGTGGTGGTAAAAATCGTATCAAATTTGCACTGGATTTAAAGCCTGTAATTGAGGACAAATGAACCTTAACCAGAGAGAAAAACTTTTTATTATCGGTGGGGCTGTCATTCTTATCATGATGCTGGCTTTCCTGTCAGGCAGATATCTGTTGCGACAGTTTTCATCTCTGGAAGAAGAGTCCATCAGTGTTGAAGAATCTCTCAATCAGATTCGCACTGCAGGTATCGAATACAGGTTGTTACAGAACTACCGTGCAGGCGGTACCAGTTCAGCAATGGAGAATATGGTACCATTTCTGGAAAACCTGATCAATTCAGCAGGAATTCGAGATCGTTTGGCAGGAATGAGCCCGCGCGATACAGACATTGAAAAACAATATGTCAAACGATCTGTCTTTCTGACTTTTCGGGATATTGGCAGTCGAGAGCTTCTTGAACTGCTGAAACAAATTGAAACAAATACAAGTGCCCTTTATCAGGTCGAAAGTTTTTCTGTCAGGCCAGTTATCAAGAAACCCGGAATCTTCAACGCTTCACTGACCGTAGCTGCATTCCAGAAAAAAAGTGGGGAGCAATGATCGATTCAGAGTATGAACGTACCGATGAGGCTGTAGAAGAGCAGAATCAGTTTCAAATTACTAAAGTTGAAAAGAAACCATTTTTACATAGGTTGCTGCCATATCTTTTGGTAGTGCTGAGTTTTTTTACTGGAATATTTTTATTCTTCCCAAATGAAAAATTCGGAAAATTAATTTTAAGAGGGATTTCATCGGGCGGATTGCTAGTTTCGGCATCAAATGCCAGTGTATCATTGTTGGGGTCTTTTGAATTTGAGAATCTAACTATTCCAATCGCTTCTCAATCGGGATCTTCAGAACTGAGAATACCACTTGTTGAGGGAAATCTGTCACCGTTTGCACTCCTTTTTTCCCAGCGTCTTTCAAGCAATATAATCCTGTCAGGTGTGACCTTTAAGTCAGGGGCATTTGTTGTGCGGGGTGGAAATTGGGAAATAAACATGGATCTCAATGCCGTAAATAAAAATTTGCAGAACATATTTGGAACCCTAAAGCTGAATGGTTCTGCAATGATTATCGAATACAATGAAGATGTTCCGTTTTTGAATGAAAAAATCAAAATGCCTGTTCAGACTGTTGAAATTTCCGGGAAGATGGGGCAGGGCAGGCTTCTCTTACAGAAATCAATCGTCAATGCACCACAGTTCAATATTCAAATGAGCGGAGACATAGGTTTGGCCAGACAGGCTGCCATGAATATTAATATTGAAATGCTGCCAAAACCTGAATTGTTTCAGAAATACCAGGATAAAGGACTCGAAGAAATGTTAAAGGCTTTAAACTTTATTCATCCCGACCAGAGGCTTCGCTTTGAAGTGAATGGGTCTTTATCAAGTCCGGCTTTCAAGGCAGTTCCGGCAAAAATTCCTGGTACATAAATGCATCCGTCTAAGTGACCTCTAGAGGTACCCTTATCCGTTTTCAGAAGAATGTATTGTAATTGTAAATCAAGGCAAAGATGATCGTCAAAATAAACAGGCTGATCATTGCAAGTTGCAAAATTGATTTAATGAGCGTGAAGAAACCGTTTTTTACAGTCTGCCCTACACCTTTGACAATTGATCGAATATAAGAGATTTCAAGTTCTCTTTTTCTTATAGATATAACCCAGTACACTAGTTTGTAAATTACCAGACTGACTATCATTCCCGAAAATAGAAATCCGAATAGTTCAGGATTTTTAATCTGGGCACGCATTATAGGGAGCAGTACAAAATCAGCAATAAGCAGTGAGATAATCAGGATCGCCAGACTGGCAATCGGTAAAAACAGAACTTTTTGCAGAAACAATCTATTCATTTTAGCCAAAAATTAAGTACACGAAGAATAACCCCAATAATACGACTACAGCACCAATAAAATAAATAGCACCTCCGCCGCCACTACCACCTTGCTTATTATTCATAGCTCTTTCTGACCTGGTTTTAGCAATAGCTTCGGGGGTTTGCACCATAACCCGCTCTGTTTCAGTGATTTTCGTTCTTAATTGTGGTGAAAACGAACATTCGAGTTCAAGACCCTCACTGGTATTTTCTAGTGTTACAATTTCTGCAGCTACAGGCTTTACACCTTTAGGAGCGAGTAGATTATTTGAGTTCACAAAACTCTGGGCAGGAGCACTCAAATCTGTTATTTTGAGCATTATTTTCTGGCCCGGTTTCATCGTTGAGATTGAAACCCCCGAAATAGGGTCTAAAACCAGAGTTGATCGTATATATGTATGTGCAGATTCTGGTTGAGACGGGGTCGAGACCTGTTCCTGTGGTCCTTTGTCTAAAGACTGTACTTCAGAAGTATAAGTTTCAATTTGAATGCGATCATCCCTAATAATTCTGCGCAGACGTTCAAAAATCAATTGTTTGAGCCGGGAATCATTTTTTAATGCTTTCAGGAAATCGGCCAGGTATTCTGGTCTTTTGCCGAGCTCTTTGAAAATCTCCTGCACATCATTGCTGATTGCCGTGGCATAATTATTCTCATATCGAATACGTTGAATAAATGTGTCAAGCTTGTGCCAGTCATCATGTAGAACAACGTCCTGAAACTTGTTAGAATTTGCAATCACTACAGATGCATTCTCGAGATAGTTCTGTGCACGATTAATTACAATTAAAATTACACCGTAGTATTGTTCTTTTTCAGAAGAAATACGAACAGATATGGTTGCATACTTCGCTGATAGGTTTTCGCCAGACATATTTGAGTAAGGGTCAGTTAAATGACTTGTACGTCAAACTCTTTTTAAGGCGGTGCAGTAGGGAAATACTGGGTTATCACTTATATTTTTAAGAAAACGAAATTCCCGGTACATTTGATTTTGAGATGCGCTTTTCTTCAAAAATAACGTCCGGGTTCTGAAAATGGTAAAGCTTCTTGACGTACTGTTTAGGTTCACAAACTTTCTGATATGAGAGCATATCTTAAATTTCTTGGTCTTTTTATTTCCTCTTTAGTGGTTATTTTGTATTTATCTGGCTCTATACAATTGTTCAGCCAGGAAGCTGTTGAAAAAGAAACAGTGAAGACCGAAAAAATTGAAGAAAAAGCAGAAGGTGAAGTGTTTAACCTCTGGCTAGACCAAAAAGTTCGCGGCGTCTCTGAGCTTCTGAAAAATTCCGTTCTGAAATCAATCTCCAGCCCATTCTGGGTCAGCGTTTTGATGATTCCTTTGTTGATTGTATCAGCCTGGCTTTTGGGAGTGGTCACCAGAATTGTAATAACAAAGCCAGTATTTGCGCTCGTCAGTAAAAGCCTGGAACAGGCTGCAGACCGCGAAATGTTCAAATCAGCGGCAAATCTGACCGGACCAATATTCTTAGTACTGGGTATTCGATCGTCGGTGGTACCACTGGAAACCTGGATGGACAACAAAATAGAATGGTTTAACAATATTCTCAACGCCGTGTTGATCATGACAGTAACTATCCTGTTAACCCGATTGGCAATAAGCCTTATTTCAGCCTGGGGTCATAAAATAACCAAGAACACAGAAACGAATGTAGATGATCAATTGTTGCCCTTAGTCATGGGGGTAAGCAAAGCATTATTTTACATTTTTGGTGCACTTTTTGCCATGTCATCTCTGGGAATCAATATTACTCCGTTAATCGCCTCTCTCGGCGCTCTTTCTTTTGCGCTTGGTTTTGCAGTTAAAGACTCTCTCAGTAATTTTATGGCAGGAATTTTTCTGGTACTCGAAGAAACATTTATGATCGGCGATAAGATTTCAATTCCGGGTATAGGCACGGGATTTATCTTTGATATCGGTCTTCGTACTACGAAACTGCGTACATTTGACAATGAATTGATCGTCATACCAAACAATGTACTTATGAACAAAGAGTTTAAAAACTACAGGTTACCCGATATTAAAATCAGAATAGTGATACCCTTTTCTGTGGCCTATGGAACCGATCTTGATAAGGTCAGATATGAAATTACGGATGAATTGAAACAGATTCAGGGAATTCTCGAAGACCCGGGTTTAGCGGTCGAATTTCTGGAAATGGCAGATTCATCACTCAATTTTCAAGCACGTTTTTTTGTGGATGATTTTTCAAAGCAATGGGACAAAAAAATTGAAGCAACCGATCGTGTTTACCGACGGCTGCAGGTTGCCGGTATAGAAATACCATTCCCGACTAGAACTGTGTATATGAAAAATGAAAACTGAACTTGCTCAGTCATTGAATTTAGAAGACTGGCAAAGCTGGATTCTTCCCGATGCAAAATATAGAGCCGCTCAAATTAATCACTGGGTACACAAGAAGAATGCCTTATCACCAGATGAGATGAGTGATTTACCGCTCGCCATGCGTGAGAGACTTGCCAGAGATTTCGAGTGGCCTGGCGAATCGATGCTGCAAAGTATTCGCTTCTCAGATGCCGACCAGACTGCTAAATTCTCACTGGCATTTGAGCCGAATAAAAAAATAGAAACAGTTTGGCTGCCTTATGAAAACCGTCAATCGCTGTGTGTTTCAGTGCAATCAGGATGCTCCCTCGATTGTTCATTTTGTGCAACCGGTAAGATGAAGTTTACCGGGAACCTCTCGGCAGGTCAGATACTTCTACAGGTGTATCTTGCCAGACGCAGAATGAATAAAGATGTAACCAACATCGTTTTCATGGGAATGGGAGAACCGTTTTATAATTATGACAATGTAATGAAAGCGGCTCTTATATTGCATTCTGACTTTGGCAGTGGCATCAGCACACGGCGGATTACTGTCAGCACATCGGGTGTACTGCCTGGCATCGAAAGATTTGTGAGAGAGAAACAGCCCTTCAAACTGGCGCTATCGCTGCATTCTGCAATACCAGAGAAGCGTGCCAAGATTATGGATATTGAAAAAAAGTTTCCAATGGACGATATAGTAAAATTTCTCTACGACAACCGCAGCGAATTGAAACCTAACCAGCTCATGATCGAGTATATAATGATCAAAGACTTCAATATGGGGAGCGAAGATGCTGATTCCCTTTTTAAGGTCGCTAAAAAATTAGATGCAAAAATCAATTTAATTCCCCTCAATACTGCGTTCGCCGGAATGGAAAGACCTTCCGATTCTGAAATCGATACCTTTTGGCGATCTATTCGTGACCGTGGGATTGTAATTATAAACCGTAGATCACCAGCAAAAGATATCGATGGAGCCTGCGGTATGCTGGCTCTCAAAGAATCTACCGGCCACAATGAACCGGCAGCTTAAAAGAGTCTTTAACGAGCTGAATCGCGTGCAGCCCTTGCTTTGTTGAGAAGGTCTTTAGAATAGAGAGATCCCACCAGTTTATTCTGCACAAGTACTGATTTTTCTCTCAGAGTTTGGGCATCCGCATTATTAACTTCTACAGCTTTTATACCTCTTTTTTTGAGAATAGCCATTCCTTTCTCATTTTCTGAACGAAGGGTCTTTACCAGTTCACGGGAATATTTTTCAGAGGTTTCTTTCAAGATTTTCTGTTGTTCAGCGTTCAGTTTTTTATAGGTCTTTGAGCTGATTAAAGTAGCACCGGTACCATGGGCCAGCTGGATATTCGAGTAATGCTTTACGTAGCGAAACCACTGCAGGCCAATTGCACCCATCGGCGGGGCATACACGGCTTCTATACCGCCAGTTTGCAATTGCGGTAATACACTTTCAAAACCGAGAAATACCGGTATGAGACCAAATTCTGCCAGCATCGACTTCACCAGCGGATCTCCCTTGGGCGCCCAGATCTTGGTACCTTTCATATCTTCAATTCTTTGTATCGGTTTTTGGGACATTAGATAGACAAAGCCCGATTCTCCCCAGCCGGCGAGAACAAAACCACGCTGCTGGAATTTCTTCTCAAAATCAGGATACAATGCTTTGACAACAGCATCTACCTGTTTTTCATTGTTAAAGAACATAGGCAATTCTAACAGGCGAACTTCGCTCACCTCATTGCCGAGTGCGATTCCTGTGAAAGAGGCCATATCGATCATACCTGCCTTCAATTTTTTGAGTACAGTCGTTTCTTCGCCTGCTACACCACCATAGAAGATCTGAACTTTCAATGAGCCTTTTGACTTTTGTTCAATTTCTTTTTTCATTTTCTCAGCATTTTCTGCCCAAACAGAACCCTGGGGCGCAATTGTCGCATATTTTATCGTGACTGAAAAAACAGACACACTGCCTAAAAAGAGCATCGTGATAATGGTAAGAATATTTTTCATTGTTAGCCTCATGTATTTGACGAAATATCAGTGAATCGGTTCATAATTATTTCCCCTTGGTAAAGGTATCGTTGTAATCGGGAATATAAGCCAGTACTGAACCATCTGGGCGTATTTTTGAATATCCGAA
Organism: Leptospiraceae bacterium; assembly: GCA_020440825.1. Classification (GTDB taxonomy): domain Bacteria; phylum Spirochaetota; class Leptospiria; order Turneriellales; family Turneriellaceae; genus JAGRNJ01. The sequence continues at coordinate 21,485 of JAGRNJ010000023.1, forward strand.
ACCAAGAGGCCGGGTGTATTTTTTTAAATAAAAATCGAAGATATCTTTCTGATCCTGGTCTATCATCTGCAGGTAGGCATCAATCATACGTAATTTACCGAATTTTACATCTCCTTTATATAGCATGAGATAATTAGCAGCTTTAGGGTCAGGCAGAGGAGGAAACTTGACCTTGAATTCATTGTCTATTTTCAGCCATAGAGAATTATCGAGTAGTTTAATTTCACTGAGGTAGCCACCAATTTTCGGGGGTGGGAATATCGAGAACGGTTCAACAATAATTTTGTTCTCTTTCATTACCAAACCCCGGCCCCGTGGAATAGGCAAAAGTTTTTCCAGGTCTAATCCCACTATATCGAGCATAGTCTTGGTCATGGGATTCCCTAAAGATTTAATCGACTCTGCTTCAATGATGAGCAGTACATTCTCTTTATCGAGATACATCTTACCAATCATTTCGAAACCAAGCCAGAAAACCAGTTTCATATCACCTGATAGTTTGAGTCGCTTTTCTGTTTTTCCATCATTCTCAACATTAATAAACTCCATTTTAAGGTTTTTGAGAGGGGTTCCTTCATAGTTGAAGACAATCTGGTTAAAAATATATTGCAGAATTTTCACATCAACTTCTGCCTCTGCCTGATAGATATCGATAGCAAAAGAATTTACATCATCAAAATTGGTCATAGCCCCCTTCTTAAACGGAATGGTTTCACCGACCAGCGAGTGTACTTTCATCTCAATTTCATCAGTGAGTTTAAAATTTAAATTTTTAAGGGCCAGATAGGTACCACGTAGCGTACGCGACTGTACAGGAACGGGAGCTCCGCCCAGTTCTAAAGGTTTATCTTTTTGCGATAATTGGGAGGTTAGAACCCGTAACGCGACGAAGGCAAGTGTGCCGACCACGGCAACCACGATTGATAAATGCAAAAGACGTTTCCAGATTGGTGGCTGTCCCTGCTGATTTTCTGTATTCATAACTTCTCGGTTTCGCTAGCAAGTACATTCGTCAAGAAAAATACTTTTCGAGATGCAGTACCGGCATACAAATAGCCTATGTACAAAAACCCTGTGCCTACAGTAGATGTGATACTGAGATTTGTAGAATCTGGTCAAATACCCGACCTCACAACCCCGATCGTTCTCATTGAAAGAAAGAATAAACCATTTGGCTGGGCATTGCCTGGTGGTTTTGTCGATGAAGGGGAACGACTCGAAAACGCTGCCAGAAGGGAAGTACTCGAAGAAACGAGCTGCGAGTGTAAATTAAATGAGTTACTATATGTTTATTCTGATCCCTCCCGGGATCCCCGAAGTCATACAGTGTCGACAGTCTTTCTTGGAACCAGTGAAACCCCGCCAGAGGCCGGTGATGATGCTGCTAAGGCCGCACTTTTTTATTTGCATCAATTACCCTCAGAAATTGCTTTCGACCATAGAAAAATTCTGCAGGATTATGAACATTTCTTGCGCACTGGTGAACGACCTGACCCTCAGTATGAATATGAAACCGCAAGATAAAAGAACCTTAGATCGTGAAACCCTCTCAAAAGGCAAATTTATTCAATCTTTTGCGGCAGGAAACCAATTGCCGAATGATTTGCCCGAAGTTGCCTTTCTGGGACGTTCAAACTCAGGAAAAAGTACTCTGCTGTCTTCTTTGATTCATAATGCATCGATTGTAAAAACCTCTGGTAAGCCAGGCAGTACCACTACAGTTAATTATTTTCAGATTGGTGGCATCTATCTGGTCGATCTGCCGGGCTATGGCTATGCCAAGCGTTCTAAAAATGAACGCGGCCAGTTGCAGGCGGCAATTGACTGGTATCTCGCAAATACAAAAAATCTAGTGGCCGGGTTTTTACTGCTAGATTGTCTGCGTTCGCCCGAAGAAGAAGAATTTAAGATCGCAGAACTTTTTGCTCAAAATCATAAACCGTTATCCCTGCTGCTGAGCAAGGCAGACAGGCTCAACCAGAAAGAAACAAGCCAGGTCGTCAGAAAAATCAAAGAGTTCGAAAATAAATTTTTTGAGGTTCAGTTTATCTCAGCTGCCAAAGGCAAGGGGATTGCTCCCCTTGTTGAACGCCTAAACAGCCTGGGTGCTTCATCAGGCTGAGCGCTTCCAGGCAACCGGACCTTTTTTATGTATCGATTCACCCCGGGAGTCGACGGCAACCATCACGGGCATATCTTCAACTTCGAATTCATAAACAGCTTCCATGCCCAGATCTTCGAATGCAACCACTTTTGAAGAGCGTATTGCTTTTGACACCAGATAAGCTGCACCACCAACTGCAATCAGATAAACAGATTTATGCTTCTCAATGGCATCAATCGCAATCTGGCCTCGCTCTGCCTTGCCAATCATTCCCATTAAGCCGGTTTCGGCCAGCATAAATTCAGTAAAAGGATCCATACGGGTAGATGTAGTAGGGCCGGCAGGACCGACAACTTCATCTCTTACCGGATCAACCGGACCAACGTAGTAGATAAATCTATTCTTGAATGATAAGCCATCTGGAAGTCCCTGCCCAGATTTGATCAATGAGTGAATTCTCTTATGTGCTGCATCTCTACCTGTCAGCATCTTGCCAGAGAGAAGCAGAGTTTCTCCAATTTTGAAGTTCTGTACTTCTTCAGCAGTGATCGTATCTAAATTGACTCGACGGCCGCCCTGTGCAGGATCAATTTTGAGATCTGGCCAGATATCGAGGGAAGGCGGATGGAATTCTGCAGGTCCGTTGCCATCTAAATGAAAGTGAATATGTCGGGTGGCTGCACAATTTGGTATCATGGCAACCGGCAGGGAAGCAGCATGGGTAGGATATTCCATGATTTTTACATCCAGCACTGTGGTCAATCCGCCCAGACCCTGGGCGCCGATACCCAAAGCATTTACTTTATTATAAATTTCAATGCGGGTTTCTTCGAGTTTATTCGCAGGGCCTCTTTGCAGCAGTTCTGGCATGTCAATGCTTTGCATCAAGGATTCTTTCGCAAGCAGCATGGCTTTTTCTGCGGTCCCGCCAACCCCGATTCCCAACATTCCGGGAGGGCACCAGCCGGCTCCCATGCTGGGTATAGTTGCTTCAATCCAGTCGACAATACTCGCCGAAGGGTTCAGAATTGTGAATTTAGATTTATTTTCTGAACCTCCGCCTTTTGCTGCGATATGCACTTCAAAATGATCGCCTGCTACCAGTTCAGTATGAATGATCGCCGGCCCGTTATTCTTTGTATTTTTTCTAGTGCCAAAAGGATCTGATACTACAGAGTGACGCAATGGATTATCTTTATTATTGTAAGCGCGAGAGACTCCCTCGTTAATAATTTCATTTAAATCCCGGTTTGAATCAATACGGATATTCATTCCGACTTTGACAAAAGCAACAATAATACCTGTATCCTGGCATATTGGCCGTTTGCCGATAGCTGACATTCGAGAGTTAATGAGAATCTGGGCCATAGCACTTTTGGCCTGTTGAGATTCTTCTCTTTCATAGGCAGCCGTCATTGCCTTTATAAAGTCTTCTGGATGGTAGTAAGAAATAAACTGTAGGGCACGATCGACACTTTCGATGATATCTGCTTCTTGAATGGTTTTCATCTCGGTAATTTATCAATTCTGAGACGATTTGTCCAATACTTGCAAATATCAGCTGGTTTACTTAATCATCTCGATACATTTCTCGATGACATTCAACCTGGCGTGATACTTATTCTCTGCAGCAACAATATTCCAGGGAGCATGCAGGGTATTGGTACGGGCAAACATTTCATCATATGCTTCCAGATATTCATTCAGGCGGTCCCGATTTCTCCAGTCTTCCTCTGTTATCTTATGCCCTTTGAGTGGGTTGTTCTGTCGTTCTTCAAACCGGCGCATTTGTTCTGCCGGTGAGATATGCAGAAAAAATTTTATCACCCGTACTCCGTGGGAAATAAGCTGGGCCTCAAATTCGTTAATCTCCTGGTATGCCCGTTGCCATTCAGCAGCTAAGGCAAAGCCCTCGATTCGTTCAACCAGAACCCTGCCATACCAGCTTCTGTCGAATATAACTGCTCTACCCCATGGTGGTACTCTTTTCCAGAAGCGCCAAAGATAGTGCCTTGCCAGTTCTTCTTCATTGGGTTTGGCAATCCCATGAACTTCATAAATTCTGGGATCCAATCGTTCTGTAAGGCGCTTAATGGCTCCGCCTTTGCCTGCGGCATCCCAGCCCTCAAAGAGAATTGCGAGAGATTTTTTCTTACCTAGAAATTTTTCCAGAGAGACACGCAATTCGGCGTGCAAAATTGGCAGTTGCTTTGAATAATTTTCTTTTGGTACCTGAATGCTTAAATCAACGGCAGAAAGCATGTTTAGGCACCTCTCCGGGATAATTCAGCACGGGCAGATTCTGCCACTTCTCGGAACTCTTTGCCGACGAGATCAACCATTCGATCTGTGACAGATTGCAAGAGCATGATTCTCGCCGATTCCGGGTTATCGGCAGGAATAATCTGCCAGGGAGCCCGGGTTGTATCGGTATGCATCAATGTCTGTTGTAACATTTCAGAATACTTTTCATAACGTTTATGGTCTTTCCAGACATCTTTGTTCACCCGAAATTGTAAATCGGGCTTTGTTTCCCGTTTTTCAAGGCGGCGCTTCTGTTCTTTTTTACTCATATTCAGCCAGAATTTGAGAATATGAGTTCCATTATCAATCAAAGTTCTTTCAAATTCCCGTACTTCCTTGAGGGCAACATACCAGTCGCTGCGGCTGATACTTTTTTTTACCCGTGCGTCAAGCAGTCGAATATACCACGATCGATTGAATACATGAAGACGTCCTTTTGCGGGTGTCCATTGCCAAAATCGGTATAAAAACGGATACATTCGCTCTTCTTTAGTTGCCAGAAAAACAGGAAAAACCCGAAAAGCCCGGGGGTCTAAAGGCCGGGTCAGTTCTTCGATTATTTTTCCTTTTCCCGAAGCCTCAAGCCCCTCGATTACAATGATCAGCGGAATATGATTGTCGCGTAAATATCTTTGCAGCATATTCAGTTCGGTCTGATAATAGAGCAATTTCTGCTGGTACTCTTCCCTCGACATGGAAGGCAAAATCATTTCCCGGTTCATCATATTACAGTTTAGTGTCAGCTTATTGAATGTCAATCGTTTCACAATAAATGGAATACTTTACAGTACGTCGCCAATTGGCGTCATTTCCCATGCAGTCCCTGAAAGAACTGGTGCCAAGATTCCAGGAATTCAATGAACAGTTTGAACGCAGGTTCAATGAATTGCGCTTACCCGATACTGAAAAAGAACTGGCTGAGCTGCAGATTCGACTTGAAGATCCTTCTATCTGGAGCGATGAAAAAAAGAAAACATTTATCAGAGAAACCCAAACCCGAATTGCAGCACTTGATCGGAGGCTGCAGTCCTGGCGAAACCTGCGCAAAGGTATCGAAGATGCTAGAGAATATCTTGATATCGCGATGATGGAAAATGCTCAGGATATGGCTGCGGAGCTTGAAACCAAACTCGATGAAATGACTGAGATTTATGACCAGCTCGACCTAGAGAGTCTTTTGAACGGACCCGACGATTTCAGAAATGCTTTTTTGAATATTCACCCCGGTGCGGGGGGAACAGAATCACAGGACTGGGCTGATATGCTTTACCGGGCATACAGTCGCTGGTGTGAAAAAAGCCAGTTCAATGTTGCTGTAGTAGACTACCAGGAAGGCGAAGAGGCTGGTATCAAAAATGTAACTCTGCATGTAAAAGGTACCAATGCCTATGGCTTTTTAAAAGCAGAAAACGGTATACACCGACTGGTAAGAATCTCTCCGTTTGATGCAAACAAAAAACGGCATACTTCTTTTGCCGCTGTTCATGTTTCTCCTGAAATTTCAGACGATGTCGAAATAGATATCAATGAAAAAGACCTGCGGGTAGATACTTTTCGTTCAAGCGGGGCGGGAGGGCAGCATGTAAACAAAACTGAATCAGCGATACGAATAACGCATCATCCCACCGGAATCGTAGTCGCCTGCCAGACTGAACGAAGCCAGATTCAAAACCGGGAAACTGCCATGAGCATGCTGCGGGCTCGACTATATGAACTGGCACAGGAAGAAAAACAGAAAGAAATTGAATCAAAATCCGGTGAGAGAAAAGATATTTCATGGGGAAACCAGATTCGATCCTATGTTTTTCATCCTTACAACATGGTCAAAGATTTACGTACCGGACAGCAGACCTCTGATGTTCAGGGGGTTATGAACGGCAATTTTGATCCGTTTATCGATGCGTTTTTAAGAGGCAAACGCAGTGAGGTAGATGATCTCGACTAATCGATATCTGAAAACAGCATTACTGTTCTTTTTTATTCTGTTTTGGTCTATCTGGCCCGTAGTGCGGGAAGACAATGTTGATGCACAGGTCTGGGGCGGATACATTACCTCATACAGAATTAATCCGCAATTTTCACTATGGAATGACTGGCATTATGTTCCGGGTTCCTTTTTCCTGAGCCGCCATGGACTTACTTTGCACATGCTACCTGAGCTCAGTGCTTCAGCCGGCTATGCGGCGGGGTTTCTTACCATTCCCGGAACAAGTGCCACAAGATTAAACCGCCAGGAGCATCGACCCTGGGGACAATTGGCAATGCGATTTCCGTTAGGCAAAAAATATTCCATTAGCCATAGAATACGCTACGATGCAAGATTCAGAGAGGCTGTTGCAGATGGCCAAAAAACGGGCGGATATTTATTCAATCATCGAGTTCGATTCATGACATCTTTTAGACGTCCGTTAACGGGTATTAAACTGGGAGAAGGGGTTCCGTTTGTGACATTTGGCAATGAGATGCATCTCAATCTGGGAGAGAATATATTGGGCAATAATCTCGACCAGAACCGAACCTGGTTGATGTTCGGGTACCAGTTGCAGACTGCCACATTTCAATTCGGTTATCTGTACCGATTTATTCCCACTGCGACTGCTGGTAAATTCAATCATTTCCATACCGCAACCTTGTGGGTTACCCATATTTTCGGAATAGAAAATGCCGTTACACCGGCAGACACAGATCTACTGCATCGTAATCCGTAGAAAATACTGAGGTAGAAAATTATCGATAGTTATTGAACTGCAACGGGATTTCGATCTTGGAATTTTTCAGCAGTTTGATAACTTCTTGTAGTTCATCTCTTGATTTGCCCGTAACCCTTACTTTTTGATCCATAGTTTGAGACTTCACTTTTATTTTCGATTCTTTGATTATATTGTGAATCTTTTTTGCTACCTCGGGATTGACACCAGCAGAAAATGAGGTTCGGCAGCGCACGGTGCCGAGAGCTGCTGCTTCAATCTTGCCGTAATTGACCGCCTTTAATTCGATTCCCCGTTTAATCAGTTTTGATTCAAACACATCTTGCAGCTGTTTCAGTTTATTTTCATCATCTGCAAACAGAATAACATCTTCTTTTTCAGTTTCAACCTTTACTTTTGTGCCTTTAAAATCAAAGCGGGTAGCAATTTCCCGTTTAGTCTGGTCTACCGCATTTGCCAGCTCCTGCTGGTTTAGTTCAGAGACTATGTCAAAAGATATGTCAGCCATACTCTGAAATATAAACAAAAAAGCAGAGTTGTCAAGATGATTTTCATTCCAGAACAGCGAATAAAAGATGAAATAACTGGATTTTTTCTTAGGTTGCCTCTAAAAAGTCCCTCCATGCACTTTTTCAGAGATTCCTTCGGCTCGTTGATTATCGCCCGGCAACCTTGATAGAAGAATAATTTGTTCATTGACGGTATATTTTGAGTTGAAAGTCTGCCCGACACTGGCAATAACCCAGAATCTGGGGCCCAGAGGAGAATATGCAGGTAAAACTTAGATTACAACGTTTCGGCACGAAAAAAAAGCCTTATTATCGTATTGTTGCGGCTACGACCACAAAACCCAGAGACGGGCAGTTTCTGGAAATCGTTGGGCTGTATCATCCTGTGGCTACAAAAACAGATCAGTATCGTATCGATCAGGAAAAAGTAAACGCTTGGCTGGCAAAAGGTGCGCAACCGACTGAAACTGTCCGCGATATCCTGAGAAAAGCTGGATTGTGGAAACCCTTTGCAGACGCGAAAGAAAAAGCAAAGCATACCCGGGTTTTGAAAACAAAAGCAGCTAAAAAAGCAAAAACAACTGCATCATGAAATCTGATCCTATCGGTCTAGTCGATTATATTGTACGAAGTCTGGTGAAACATCCAGATGATGTACAATTATTGCCTATCAAGGGTCCTTCTTCTCTGGTTATGGAACTGAGGGTGAATCCCGAAGATCTTGGTTCAGTAATTGGCAAAGGCGGGCGCATTGCCCGTGCATTGAGAATTCTGTTGAATGCCATATCTGTAAAGAAGATTACATTAGAAGATGGTACCGTAGAAAAATTCAATAAAATCATTCTTGAAATAATTGACGATTAACTCTTCCCAGATTGAGTGGGAAACTCTCAAATGACTCTCTCAAATCATGTGCCGGTTCTCGCTTTAGGACGCATACAGCGGGCAAAAGGCTTCAAGGGCGACATTCGAGTAACAAGTCGAGGGGAGCTCTTGTCTTCATTTCAGCTGCCAGCAAATGTAAAACTCTACCGGGCTGAGGGCATCCGCGACGGCTTGTTGTTGAATCCTGTTTTCAGTAAAGAAGTTACTCTAGTAGATATCCCCGAGGTTAATCCCGATTATGCTGTTGTTCGATTTGAACATTATTCGAATGTAGATTTGATTGAAACCATCAAAGGATTAAGTCTGGGAATACCGCTGCAAGAGGCACGTGAAAAATTTGCAGATGAAGAAGAACCCTGGTTGTTTCAGTATCTCGATTGCAAAGTGATCAATAATTCTGCAGAGTTTGGTCGAGTGGTCAGAATAGAAGAACATGGCAACAATACCCATGCTGTTGTGAAAATGTTGAATGACAAAGAACTGCTGTTTCCTTTGTTCAGTCCATATGTTTTAAAAATTGATTTCAAAAATCATACTATCCATACTGAAAATCTTGAATGGCTGGACCCCGAACTTGCAGATTAATGTTCTGACTCTTTTCCCAGATTTTTTTACTTCACCTCTCAAAGTTTCCTTACTTGGCAAGGCCATTGATAACGAGATCTTGCAGGTCAATTTAATAAACTTCAGAAATTATACTGAAAACCGGCACGGCAAGGTTGATGATGCCCCTTACGGAGGTGGCAGTGGCATGATCATACAGGTTGAGCCAATTGCCAATTCTCTACAGAAACTGGAAACTCCCGGCCATGTTATACTGCTCACACCCAGGGCCCCATTGATGAAACAGGCAGACATTGTCAGACTTTCGGCTTTTGAGAATTTAACCTTGATTTGCGGTCATTATGAAGGTTTTGACGAACGAATTGCCGAAGAACTGGCAGATGAATCATTATGCATCGGTGAATTTATTTTGTCCGGCGGAGAGCCTGCTGCACTGTGTCTGATTGATGCACTTGCTCGGTTGCAACCCGGTTTCATGAGCAACCAAAATTCCATTGTACAGGAGTCATTTTCAAAATCTGAATATATTGAATTCCCGCAATATACCCGACCTCGGGAATTTCAAGGAAAAAGAGTACCGGATGTCCTGCTCAGCGGAAATCATGAAGCGATTGAACGCTGGCGTGAAGAAAGATCAATAGAAGATTACAAACGTTTTCGAAAATTATAATCGTTGAAAAGCCCGCTCGAGCAGCATTTTGATAATGGGCAAATAAATGACCAGCACACCCAGATATAACGAAATTCTCAGAAGAATATCAAATTCAGTCTGGTTTCTTTGTTCGAGTAGTGCTCTCTTGTCTACTTTATCGAGAATAAAACCGGCACCATGATGCAACAAGAGCATTATTCCGAACCAGGCCGGCAGGGCCTGCAGGAATTCAAAAAATGGGATCAGAAAATATTCACCTCTGTAAAAAGCCGACACAATAAGCCACATATCAGGTTGTGCAAAAACCAGAAAATGTAAAGCGCACAAAAAATTCAAAAGCAGCGGTAGAATAAAACGATAACGAGGATACCATTGCAGAAATTTTGCCGCAGAAAAAGCGGGAAAACAGGCAAGTAAAAAGTAGCTGAGGTAAAAAAATGCATTTACGGCCAGCCAGGCTCGTAGCCAGGAGCTGGCGGCAATTGAGAGAACTACAGAGAGAGTACAGAAAGCCAGAATAATGATGATGAGTTGTTTACGTGTCAGTTTGGCAGAGAATATTCTCATGAACTTAAAAGTGATTGTGAGGGGTGATGTCAATAATCTTATCCATTGACGATATGTTTCGATATTAGTATATTCCCGCTATGAGCACAGAAGCGGCGCAGCCAGAGATTAAGAGACGTAAAACCAGAACTGTAAGAGTAGGGAATATGATGGTCGGGTCAGGTCATCCGATTCCTGTACAATCAATGACAAAAACGAAAACTGCTGATTGGCAGGCCACAGTTGCGCAGATTCATGAATATGAAAAAGCAGGCTGCCAGGTTGTGCGGGTTACAGCAAACAGTGAAGAGGCAGCTCTTGCATTGAAAAAAATTAAGCAAAATATCTCCATTCCACTGGTAGCCGATATTCACTTTCAGCATAAACTGGCTCTCATTGCTGTAGAGTCAGGTGTTGATAAAATTCGCATTAATCCCGGTAATATTGGGAATGAAGATAAGATAGCAGAAGTCTTAAAAGCCTGTAAAGACAACGGAATCCCGATTCGTATCGGTGTCAATGCCGGCTCATTAGAGAAAGACATTCTACGCAAATACGGGTATCCCACAGCTGAGGGGCTGGTCGAAAGTGCATTGCGCCATATTGAAATCTGTGACCGGCATAATTTTCAGGATATTATTATTTCACTGAAATCCAGCGATGTGCCCATGATGATGAAGGCCTATCGTCAACTTGCCACAATTTGTGATTTCCCATTTCATCTTGGGGTTACCGAAGCAGGAACCGCCTTTCAGGGTACGATCAAGTCATCG
>JAGRNJ010000023.1:32628-45159 GCA_020440825.1 Leptospiraceae bacterium
ATTGGTATTGGTGGTCTGCTTTCTGAAGGAATTGGCGATACAATTCGTGTAAGCCTTACCGACAATGGGGTCGAAGAAATCAAAGTTGGCCGGGAGATTCTGCGATCATTAGGTCTTACCAGTTTCGGGGTAACCCTGGTTTCCTGCCCGACATGTGGCCGGCTTGAAGTTGATCTGTTCCGTATTGCACGAGAGGTAGAAGAAGCTGTTGCACATATCAAGACCCCGCTCAAAGTTGCGGTTATGGGATGCCTTGTCAATGGACCCGGCGAAGCCAAAGATGCAGATATAGGAATCTCGGCCGGCAAAGAATCTGCTATTCTTTATGTTAAAGGGGAAAGTCGCGGAAAAATCACAGAAGCAGAGATTATCCCCAGATTGTTAGAAGAGATTCAGATTCTGGAATCGCAACTTGTAACCACATGAAATACCTGGGTAAATTGTTTGATGGGTTATTCGACCGAATCTTTGTTCTGGTTGTAGCGCTTGCCTTTGCGCAGCTTCCGCAGATCATGGATCTCTATGTAGCCGCCTTAACCGGTGCCCAGCATGAGGCATCGATTGCAGTTAAAGAATATGAAGCTGCGGCGAATAAAGGCGGCAAAGATCTCGAAACCTATATTCAAAAGCATGAAACCAATTCTGATGGCGATTTTCAGGAAACAGGCAAGGTGATGCGAAACCAGGTTCGCAGGTATGAAAATTACACGACAGCACTTGCAGCGTTTCGTGAAGCCGGGCCATTCACTCGTTGGATTGTTTTTCTACGGCATTATCAGCAAGATCTGTTGCAGAAAATTGATCTGAAGCCAGGTGTTCCTATTCATGCTGAGGGAATTTTTTATACGCTGCTCGGTCTCTTGATCGGTGTGCTGGTCTATCATTTTGTAATTAGACTGCCGGTGCAAAAGATATTTGGCGTAAAAAAATAAATCCTTGGTAGAATATTGGTAGACGATTAGGCGGATGACTTATGGTACAATTATCAATTCCATGAATATGTATGTGACATAATATATCTTATGGAAACCTATTCTTCGGTGAGTTTAGACCACAAATTCCATACAGTATCCAGTTTATTCTTTCTTCCATAAATACTTTAAGGATTTACAGAGAGTTTTCATGTTGTACAGTAATCCGTGGCTCAATCACCGACTTATGAATTTTTACAAACGGCCTCTGCTGAAACGCTGAAGATCAAGAAAAAGATTTTGCATGACATTGGCCGGGCCATTGCTGACTTTTCTTTAATTCGGGAAAATGATCGGTTGATGGTTTGCGTCTCGGGTGGTAAAGACAGTCTTGCCATGTTGCATTTGCTGCTCGACCTGCAAAAACGCGCTCCGGTAAAATTTGATCTATTCGCTTTTACGCTAGACCAGGGGCAACCCGGTTTTGATGCAAGTATCTTGAGAGCATTCTATGAATCGCTGGGAATTGAATATTATATTGACTACGAAGATACCTACTCGATTGTTATTGATAAAATTCAACCTGGAAAAACATACTGTTCTTTGTGCTCACGTTTGAGACGCGGAATTTTATACACTACTGCCGATCGCTATCGGGCAACCGCCATAGCTTTGGGACATCACGCTATGGATGCCGCAGAGACTCTGCTGTTAAACCTTTTTTACAACGGAAGAATGGCTTCTATGCCCCCTCTGCTGATTTCTGATGATCAAAAGCATCGGGTCATAAGACCATTGATCTATGCCGATGAACCCGATCTCGAAAAATATGCTGCTCTGCAGAAGTTTCCCGTGATTCCATGTAACCTGTGCAACAATCAAGAGAACCTGCAAAGGCAGCGCATAAAAGGGTTGCTTGAATCAGAAATTGAAAAGAATTCAGCGGTTCGGTACAGTCTTAAAAAAGCATTGCGTAATGTTCAGCCACGGCACTTATGGGACAACCGTTTATCTACCTCTGACCAGATTGAGAAAGAAGACCCATTGCAGGGAATTTTTTAAAGTGCAAAAAAATAAAAAAAACTACGAAAAAAAGATTTTAAAGTTTCCTGACGGTAAAAAACCTGAGCGGAGTCCCTCTGCCCAGGGGAATTCTGATTCGAATAACTTTGGTACCTCTACAGTTCTGACCATACTGCGCCAGATAACACGTTATTTAAATGCCCGTCTTCGCAATCGAAACATCGGCTGGAAAGTTGTTCCGGCCATGCTGTTGCTGAAAGTGGCTGCCCGGGAACGTTTAAAAGAGATGCACGAAGTCTTTGAAGAATCGGGAGACCCGCAATTGCCTTTGCATCCAGATCTTTTGAGTGAATTTCTCGATTTGCGTAGAAATTTTGTTGCTGCTGTTGTTTACCAGGTAGGTTCCCTTCCCCTGCAGGAAAGAAAAAAGCTGGGTATTGAGCTTGAAGAACATCTTGAGAAAATTGATTATCTTGCAGAACAGCGCGAATGGGACTGGATGAGTTTTCATGAAGAAGAATATGATTTTTTCAAAGCACTGGCAGAAGCTTCTCCTGATAAGACGGCATCATTTTTAGTTAACCGTTTTAAGCAGTACTATTTGCTTTCAAGTATGTCTTTAAACCGCCAGTTCTGGGATATGAACCAGGCTTCAAAAATCTACCGTACGACCCTCAGCCTGATTATTGCGGGAGATGCCGAGGCGGCAGAAAATGAGATTCGTAGTTTTTTTGAGAACAACGATACCAAAATTTTGAAATATTATGATGCATTAAGATCACCCCGCAACAATGCCCGTAGTCGGGTAAGTTATGAAAGTGTCTATGGTGGCCGGCATCTTTTGCTGTCGAGAGAAGATTACATTGATCTCATCAAGACCGCGTTTGCAGAAGATCGGGCCGAAGAAGATGTGACTACCCTTGCAATTTTTGATAAGTCAGTCAAAAAAACAGCTAAAATTATTGCACGGGAAAAAGGAACAGTCTGCGGACTTGAAGTTGCCCGCACCGTATTTCTGGAAATGGATGCGACCTTGAAAGTAACACTTGAAAAAAAAGACGGGGATTCAATATCTGCCGGTGACAGTGTATTGAAAGTCAGCGGAAATATTCAGGGAATTTTACGTGCAGAACGGGTTGCTTTGAATTTTATTTCTCTCATGAGCGGTATTTCAACCTCGACAGCGAAATTTGTTTCGGCTGCAGCACAGTACAATGTCGATGTTCTCGATACCCGAAAAACTGTTCCGGGTTATCGTATGCTGGCAAAGTATGCAGTTGCCATTGGTGGCGGTTTGAATCACCGGCAGAATCTGGCGGTTATGGGAATGCTCAAAGATAACCATATTGCAGCAGCTGGCTCCATACGGGCAGCCATTCGTAAATTCAGAAAGTCATCACCGGGTATTCCGTTAGAGGTAGAGGTTGATCATCCCGATCAGTTATATGAAGCTTTGCAGGAAAAACCTGATATGATTCTGCTCGACAATATGACAAACATTCAACTGAAAAAGTCAGCGCAAATGATTGAGAAGTTCAACGAAGCTAACGATACCCATATTGTCAGTGAAGCTTCGGGAGGTTTTCACCTCAATAATCTTGATCGTCTGGCAGATACTGGGGTTGATTATGTGAGTATTGGTTCTCTCACCTCACAGGTCGCCCCACTCGATTTTGGTCTGGATATCTGATTCGTTCTATTGTTTTTGATTTTTACAAACCTTAGATTCCGGCGTCAATAGGACTGTCGCGGAATACTTCGGTGCGCGGTATGCCAAACCCGCCTAAGTCTTGCAGAGTAAATGAAAGATAAAAGGTTTGTTCAAAAAAGCTGATTCGATTTCGAAGTTGCGGCCCATAGAACACCGTACGTGCACCAACAGAATACGAAAGCCGGAACAGCCAACGGTGCAGATTGTGCTCGAGGTGTGCATAAAAATTTTCAATATTGAATACACGACCGCTTCTGTCAGTCGGATCAAACGGATTTACCGAGCGGGCAAGATCTTCAAAAAAATTAACATGCCGGGGATCGTCTGTGTTGTACCTTTCCATCTGCTCGGCGCGGGAGGCTCCTCCGGTGATCAATCTCCAGTACGGGTGCAGCAACAGGTTCAGTTCCCAGTTGAGTCTCATCTGTGAGTCTCTTGCGTTGATGAAATTATGATGCCAATTCACACCCATTCTGAAATGGGAGAGTTCCCGCAGAATGGCCAGACGGTAACCGCCCATTTGAAAGTATGTATTTATATCGTTATGACCAGATCTTGCAAACTGCCATAGATAGGTGTAATTTTCAGTCATACCGACACCGATAAAATGGCGATATGAACGTTGGTTCATTCCGTAGTATCCTGAGGCAAACCCGTGAACAAAATCGTACTCGGCATTCATATTGAAAACCAGCGGAGTCCAGCGCCAGCTTTCTGGAAGCTCATATGGAAGTTGCCTGAGATCACGACGCGAAGAAACATTAGCAGTAAAGTATGGATTAAAGTCTGAGTTCAACGAAAGATCAATGGAGTGCCCTCGTTGAGCGCCAAAGGTGGGATCTACAAATCCCTGTTGAATGCCATACTCAAAGTGATAAATGCTGCGGGCAAAAAACTGTGAGGGGCCGACCGTCAGAGTCTGACGGGTAAACAGAAACTGGTAGCTGTTTCGGTCTGTCTCTGTTATCAGGGTTGCATCTGATTGACGTGCAAACTGATCGCGAACCCCATAACCCATGACAGGTACAAGGTTTACAAACCTTGAAAAATTGAGAAAGAAATTGAGTGAACCTATTGCATCTCCTGAGAACACTGTGCGTATTTCTTCACCGTTGTTATAATTGCGTGCGACACTTCCATTGAGTGAAAGTTCTCCCCATCCCCCGCCAAAAAAACTGCCAGCGGGATCAAACAGGGCCTTGCGTTTTTCAAACCGAATGCTTGGCATCAAAGCATAAACCGGGATGTACGCCGAAGCTGCATTGTCTGTTCGTTGATACCAGCTTAACTGCCGAATGATCTGCATTGAGAAATGATTGTCTTGCCAGTCTTCCGTATAGGTTGCTTCCCAATTTAGCAAAGGGTCCCATTGAGCAGATTGAAAAAAACGAAATCGACTGACCGATTCAAAAAAGTTTTGCGGTTCAAAACGGGCACCAAACTCTGTTTCAAAGTTCGGATGACGATAATGCTTGAAACGCAAGGTCAAAGAAGAACGGGAGTCAAATTCATGTGAGCGGTTCCAGTTTGCGGTGATATCGGCCCGTATTTTCCACCACAGTTCATTCTGTTCCTGCTGGTTACCGAGAGTTCCGACCAGATTCGTAAAAGTTAAATCACCATCGGGATCATTCACAGCCTGTAACTGGCGATAGCGTGCAACCCCCAGATCAAGTTCATAAGTGAGATTCGGTGAGTTTTTTGAGAGCTGGGTTCCAAGGTATTCCCCTCCCCGTTGATACCAGTCGAACATTAATTTCCCTTTCTGTGGTACCAGAAAAGAATCTGTATTCGAAGTTACACCAAAATAGTATGTATTCTGAAAAAAATGTCCTTTGCTGGGATTATTGCCATACTGGGTAATAATTCCTGTACTCATTTCATTTTGAAATATTGCAGGCAGGTAAAAGACAGGAACTCCGCCCACTTCATAAAAAACGTTCAGAGCAAGCATCTGGTCATCAGAATAAATCCAGAGTTTGCTGACACTGAAACCATAGTGCGGTTTTTTTGCAACACAGCTCGTAAAAAATGCATCGCGAACAATTACGGTTTCACGATCGACCTGTTTGAATTCACCACCCCAGAAATACTTATTCTCAAAGTTTACCGAAGCATTGTAGAGAATACCTCTATCATTTTTATTATCAAAAAAAAAGCGTTCGCCGGTGACGGTTTGCAGACCATCTTTCAGGGTTACCCCACCTTCTCCGAATATTTCACCGGTGCGGGGGTTTACTTTGATGGTTTCTGCCATAATTGTACGCTCTCCCATCTTGAGCAAGATACCCCCTTTGAGAATCATTACCCCTTCTTCACTTTCTTCTATGGTGATATACTCTGCTTCTGAAGCTCTTACGAGCTCCATCCGTTCGGCCGCAAAGCCGGGCGCAGAAAACCCTGCAAACAGAATCAGCACAGTAAGAATTGTGGGAATTGACGATAGAAAACGCATTATCAGATTATCTTAGTGGCCAAATTTCTAATCAAGTTCAAAAAGGCAGTTATTTTTTAAGGTGGTGAAGAGCTTTTGAAAGTTAAAAGAATCTCTAGAAAGATGAAATCATGAGACATAATTTTATTGACTTTCAGACAATTTACTGCAGAAGGGATTGTGGATGCCGGTTTTCTGACTCTATTGTTCCTTCTACTGCTGGCCTTTCTCTATGTTTTACTGCAATTTCGCATTCAAAAAATTGTAGATACAAAGTTTCAAAGAGAATACGCAGAAAAGATTCAGGCAGATATGCGCGAGTTTTATCGTGAAATGGAAAGCTATACTGCTTTGTTTGACAATCGAATTCAAAAAATATCGAATCTGATTCAAAACCATCGAGAACTAGTGACCCGCTGGGGCGAAATTTCTGAAACACTCAAAAAAACCAAAAAAGGCAAAGAATTAAGCGATCTAATCACGAAAAGTCTCGAAAGAGATGCTAAGATCATAGAACTTGTAGAGTTGATTCGAAAGAAACCCTCCCGTATGGATGATACCCGGCTTGCGTCAACTGTTGAACAGTTTACTGCAGAACCAATTGTTCGGGAGATTAAAGAAGAGATAAAACAAAAGTCTGTAAAAATGTCCCAACCTGCCAGCAGTCGATCTGTGACTAAACAACAGGAATCTAAGAAAGCAGCAAATCCGCAGCAAAGTTCGTTATCCGATGAATCAGATTTGTTTGAAGAGGTAATCTTGAGCGAAGCTCAAAATAAACAAAAAGTGACAATCTCGCAAAAAAAACCAGTTTCCCATTTGCCTCTGCCTGCATCAACCCAGAATAAAGTTCAGCAAAAATCTGCCGAATCCTCGGGTTGGTTTATGAGAACAGTAAAATCTTTAGGATCAGGGGTTGAAAACGTCTTTAAGACAATACTCTCCAGTGAACCTCCTGCATATCGAAAAAATGCCGACGGTAGCTATAGCCCACTGAAAGCGAAAGACCAAAATCCACTGGCCAATTTTGCCGACGATCTGCAGACAAAAGCAAAAACCGTATCTGCTTCAGGTTCGCCAAAGATCAATGATCTTGCGAAACTGCAGAACTTTAAGAAAATGTTCGACGAACACAAGGCAAATAATCCGCAATTCGAAAAAATAAAGCCGCTTACCGAGCCAGAGTTGCCCAAGACAGAGAAATCTTATCGTGAGCGGCCCGAAGAAAAATTCTTTCAAGATCTGCATTCTCAAAACGAAGATACACGCATACATGCCTTAAAAAACCTGCTCGAACGGGAATTCCGTCCCCGTGAAATCGCTGAAGGCAGTGGGCTGCCGATGGCCAACATCCAGGGGATGATCAACTTTATTGAGTTCCAGAACGGAGTTTCAGATCGATCGACTGATAATTTTCTCTCTCACTAACCCCGTTCAATATGTTAAACTCGCATTCGGTAACTCGATAGAACACAGTTTGAGATCAGGCTTAGACCTGGCTTAGTCAAAACTCAAATGTATTGACAGTCTGTTGCCGAATAAAGAAGTGCAATTATGTTAGCTCTTATAGAAGTAGCCGGTAAACAATATCGGGTTGCAAAAGATACAGTATTTTATGCAGATCTTACAGGGTCTGAACCAGGGAAAGAGATTGAAATAGCCAGTGTCTTACTCGTTCAAAATGGAACCGACGTTAAAGTGGGCCAGCCATATGTTGAAACAGCAAAAGTGAAGGCCATGGTGCTTTCTGAAGAAAAAGGCGAAAAAATCAATGCTTTTGTATATAAACGTAAAAAAAGCTATCATCGCCGTTGGGGTCACCGTCAACGTTACCATAAATTGCAAGTTACCTCAATCTCAGCCTAAGGTATCTTTGAGCTGCAGAGCTCAATCTGATTTTTGGGAGAGTGTAGAATAATTTGAAAAAGAAAATTCTGCATTTACTCTGGATTGCGCCAAGTATGGCGCTTTTCTTGTTTTCAGCCTGGTTTGGTATTATTGCCCTCAGGTGGAGCAGTAGCCAGGCCGAAATTCTGGATAAGCTTGCTTCTTATAAACGACAACTAGATCTGTTACGCACTCCCTTGCCCAGCGAAGAACGCTCGAGCGAGGTTGCGCTGGGTACTGTATCGATTCCCTCAAGAATTTATGACCGCACAGGGGTCGTAATTGGTGAATTCTATCATGAAAGGCGAAAGCTGGTCTCAATGGAAAATATTCCCAAAACCGTCATTGATGCTTTAATTGCCAGCGAAGATCGAAAATTTTATGAGCATGATGGAATCAACATAAGTGCGATTTTCCGGGCATTTCTGGCAAACCTTTCCCAGATGAAGTTTGCACAGGGTGGTTCAACCCTCACCCAGCAATTAGCCAAAATTTTATTCACTTCTGCTGAAAAAACCATTGAGCGTAAAGTTTTTGAAATGTTCTGTGCTCGGGAAATCGAACAGCGATATGTTAAAGACGAGATTCTAGAGATGTACCTCAATCTTGTGTATATGGGACACGGTAACTACGGTATTGAATCTGCTGCTCAATATTATTTTAATAAGCCAACGAATGCCTTGAAACCTGCAGAGTCAGCTTTGATTATCGGTATTCTGCCGAATCCTAACATTTTTTCTCCCGTCAGCAATCTCAGTACTTCTCTGGTAAGACAGCGACTCGTGCTCAAGGCTATGGTAGAGATGGGAAAACTGAAAGATGCAGAAGTAGAGAATCAGATACGGGAATTTCAGAAAAACTGGAAAGTGACAGGCAAAGGTGAAAATCTACAATCAATGATTGGTGAGTTTCCTGACCGCGCCTGGAGACGAAACCTGGCACCCTTCTTTCTTGACTTTATTCGCCAGGAGCTCAGTAAAAGTTTCAGCAATGAAATTATTACCCGTGGCGGCCTGCAGATATATACAACCCTGGACTATAAAAAACAGAAAATTGCAGAAAACTCACTTACAGCTGGGGTAGAGGCTCAAAAGAAACATTATGAAGCTCTGCTCAACGCTGCCAGAAAAAGAAAGAATAAATCACAAATAGAAAGTTATACCCGCGCACTTGGGGATCTCAACGGAGCATTTATTTCATTAGAACCTAAAACCGGTTATGTAACCGTTATGATTGGCGGTCATGAGTTTTCTGCTAAGAACCAGTATAACCGGGCAGTCCTGGCAAAAAGACAGATTGGTTCATTGATGAAGCCATTTGTCTATTATCTCGGTTTAACACAAAAAAGAATTACTGCAGCAAGTAGAATCGAAGATACCCCGATCAAGATAGGAAAATTTGATTTCAAGAATTATGATCATAAATATCTGGGAACAATGTCGATTCGATCTGCTCTCAAGATGAGTAGAAATACAACAGCGATTCGGGTATTGCAGATGACCTCTCCCGATGAATTGCGCAGAATGATTTCAGAATCTCTGGATCTTCCCTATAATGAAGTGAGTGAACGGGTCCCGAGAGAGGCCGGTATTGCATTGGGCACCTCGTCATTCAGTCCCTTTGAGGTAGCCAAAATATATGCAACCCTGGTCAATGATGGTGTACGAGTCGATGCTCGCTATCTGCTGCGCGTCGAAGACTCCCAGGGCCGAATTCTTTGGGAAGCTGAGCCGCCGGCCGAAGTGAGTGTACTGGATCCCATTGCTTCTGAAATACTTATTTCAATGCTCAAAGGAATTTTTGAAGAGAATGGTACTGCTTCATGGGTAGGCAGATTGAGAGATAAAGACAGTTCTTACCTGCCCTTTGAAATTGCAGGCAAGACGGGTACAACATCAGATTATAATGATGCATGGTTTACCGGTCTCACTTCTGATGAAGTATCGGTCATCTGGATCGGGTCTGACAGCAATGTTTCTCTGGGAAGCGGTCGTAGCGGCGGAGCCCTGTGCGCCCCGGTCTGGATCAATTTTATTCGGGCTACCCGCAAAGAAAATCCGCCCGGTCCTTTTCTCGATATTGAAAATCCCGATGGTATTGTAAAAGAAAGCTTTTGTGATTCTACAGGCGGGGTTCCCCGTGGAGAAAAAAGCTGTCCTGACCTTGTCAAAGATGAATTGTTTTTCGAAGGTACGGAACCAAAAACTTTTGACTCAAGACCCGCGAAAGAGAATAATGATCCGTTTGAATAAACTGAAAAAAAAATGGATTATTGCAATTCTGATGCTGGGCTTGTTGGTCGTTTTTTTATTTTTACCAGCAGGAAAAAACAAAGGCCAACAAAATACCTTCGTCGATTTTCGTACTGAAACAGAAAAATCTCTGCAATATTCGGGTACTATTAAACATCCTGTAGATTCAAAGCTGGCCATCGACTATCGTGTTGACTATTCAAAAGAAAAACTACGCCGAATAACAGTTAAAAAAATAGAGACCCCCACTGCTGCCTTTCAGAATTTAGATTTACCCGCAACCTTTTTTGCCTCGAAAATGCTCGATTCGATAACCGATGATCTTTTCCATTTAGAGTACTTCGAAAAGTTTACTGCTGAAACCGGTGCAGATCGACGCTATGATCATTCAGAATGCGCAGAGATGTTCTCTCTGATTTCAGCTCAAAAAGACTACAGTTTCTGTATCGGTGATACCAATAAACTGGGAACTCGTAAGTATTTGCGTATTAAAAATACAAATTCAAGTCGACTTTGGTTATTGACTGCAGAGTATCCGGTTGCACGTTTGAGCAACAATATCTTCAGTTATATTGAGCATAACTTTTCTTTGTTTAATCAAAAACCTTTCGACAGGCTGCAGGTTGAGTTGAATTCTGAACTCACAAAAGAATTTCCGTATCTTACGAATCACACGAATTTAAGAATGCAGCTCATAAAAGATAAAAATAACCGATATTTTGTTCCAGATATTTCATCGATTCAGTCTCAGAATGCAGAGCAGCTTTTTGCGCTGCTGGCAGGCTTAACGGCTGAATTTCTGGTACAGCCCGCTCGGCAGAAAAACAATAAAAATTGGGTTGTGCGGTTTTCAAGGCCGGATGACCTGCTGCGTGTAAAATCAGACCGCTATGTCTATATCACGCGGGAAAAGCCATCCGCCGACTGGCTGCCTTTTACAGAGATTACACAAAACCAGAGAAATCACCATATTGTTTTTTCAGAAAATATTTCGGGTGGCATAAATGAGACTCTTTATGATAGACTGAGAATGATTTTGCAGAATATTGAAAAAGATATTAAAAATGTGGTCAGAAAATCTGAGTCACGCCCTGCGGGCTAAACCTGCAGACGAAAGATGGCAGAGCCTCTTACATCAATTCCGATTGACGGTATGTTAAGGTATTCCGGTATCTTCATGTCGACTATCATATTCGTATGAAACCATATAGATGTAAAAGTTAAGGAGAAATAAATGGCACAACTTTATTATGACGCAGACTGTGATCTGGAATCATTAAAAAAATCAACAATTGCAGTTATTGGCTATGGTTCCCAGGGCGCGGCTCAGGCGAAAAATATGCAGGAATCAGGCTTAAATGTTATAATTGGGCTAAAACCGACTTCATCTTCAGTAGCTGTTGCAAAAGCAGAAGGCTTCGAGGTGATGAGTGTAGCTGAAGCTGCAAAAAAAGCAGACATCATTCAGATTCTGATTCCAGACCAGACCCAGGGCGAATTATACAAAAAAGAAATTGCCCCTAACCTCTCTGCTGGTAAAGCGCTGGTTTTTTCACACGGGTTCAATATTCACTATGATGAAATAAAGCCACCTGCAGATGTTGACGTCTATATGGTTGCACCAAAAGGTCCAGGATATCTCGTTCGCCGGGTATTTACCGAAGGTGGCGGGGTTCCTTGTTTAATTGCGATACACCAGGATGCAACCGGCAAAGCAAAACAGCGCGCACTGGCCCATGCCTCAGGTGTTGGCGGTGGTCGGGCTGGTATTCTCGAGACAAGTTTTCGGGAAGAAACTGAGACCGATTTATTTGGAGAGCAGGCCGTTTTGTGTGGTGGGATCTCTCATCTAATTCAGTCAGGCTTTGAAACATTGATTGAAGCGGGCTATGATCCTGAAATCGCCTATTTTGAATGCCTGCATGAAACAAAGTTGATTATCGATCTGATTTATGAGGGCGGGCTAGAGAAGATGCGCTATTATGTTTCCGACACTGCTGAATATGGAGATTATGTCAGTGGTCCGAGAGTCATTGACGGTCATGTGAAACAAAAAATGAAAGAAGTCTTACATGATATTCAGAAAGACAAAGGCGGAAAATTTGCGAAAGATTTTCTCGGTGATCTGCAAAGTGGCGGAAAACAATTCGACAGAATGCGCAAAATTGAAGAAAACCACCCGATTGAAAAAGTGGGAAAAAAATTACGCGGCATGATGAAATGGCTTAATAAATAAATTTTTTATTAACTTTCGTCACACCTACTCTTGGATTACCAGACTTGGTCGGCTTAACCCCGACCAGGTCGTGTATC
>JAGRNJ010000024.1:0-9346 GCA_020440825.1 Leptospiraceae bacterium
TATGTATATGGGCACATCATTTTTCGCAAATTTTCTTGTTGTATTATCAATGCAGTTATTCCTCGGTGATTTGATTTTTTTACCCGAGTCACGAGAGCACTTTAAGAATGTTGTCTACACAAATACAATCTATACAGCTGTAATTAACTGGTTACCGTTTCCTGTTACATTCGGTGCCTTTATCATTTATCTTCAACCGCTGAGATATTTATACAAATCGAATGTAACTGAATCGAACAAAGAAAAAGCCATCGTTCGCTTACTCAATGCCCCCATCATTATGGGTTTACTGACAATCACAGGCTGGGTCATGGGAGTTTCTTCGCAGTACATTATTTATGGCATAGAAGGGCAACAGATCGAACTTACAGAAATATTGAATAACATCGGCAGCTCTTCTGCACTTAGTATTATGACTTTTGTCATTTCATACTATGCCGCCGATCTTATCAATCGCAAGATCTACATCCCCCACTTTCTGCCCCACGGCATACCTGCGACTCTCAAAGGGGTTCTGCAGATTTCTCTTCGTTTCAGACTGGAAATTTTTATTTTGTCTGCTGCAATTGCTCCCATTCTAATTTTAACCTTGACCTGTATAAACTTTTTATTGCAGGCAGGTGAAGGCACTTCACAGTATGTAATTTATGCACTTGGCTCGACCTTTATTCTGACAGCGATCGGCATTGCTCTCATGCTCGCCAGATTTCTGCAGAAACCACTCGAAGAGATGCAGAGAGCTGTGCATGAGATACAAAAACTTAATTTTAATATTCAGCTTCCTGTAACCTCATCTGATGAAATTGGCAGTCTGGCAATGGGAATCAACGAAATGGCGGCAGGTCTCGCAGAAAAAGAAACAATTAAAGATACTTTCGGGCGTGCAGTAGACCCGCGCATTCGCGACCACATGCTCAGCGGGAAAATAGACCTCGAAGGCGAATCACTCACTGCAACAGTTCTGTTTTGCGATATACGCGACTTCACCAGCTTTTCTGAAAAGAACAACCCTGCACAGGTAGTTGAATGGCTCAACACTTACTTCGAAGCGATGGCAAATGTCATTGAAAAGTATGGTGGGGTTATTAACAAATATATTGGCGATGCAATCATGGCAGTGTTCAATGCCCCCCTGCCCGTGCAAGATCATGCTCTCTGTAGTGTCTTATGCGCCAGAGAAATGCTGCACAAACTGAATGAACTCAACGCCACCCAAAGTGACATTAACAAACACATAAAAATCGGAATCGGCATTTCGACCGGCGCAGTCCTGGCAGGAAATATCGGCAGTAAATCGAGAGTAGAGTACACGGTAATCGGTGATACTGTCAATACTGCAAGCCGGGTAGAAAGTCTTTGCAAAAAGTTGAACCATCCATTACTATTCACAAGAGCAGTATATGACGAAATTCAGCAATCTTCGAATGGGCCTTCATTGCCGATAAGTCGCGCAGGCAAAGTTCAGGTTAAAGGTAAAGCAATAGAACTTGAAATTTTTACTCTCGAAGGCATCTAAAATTTTTTCTGTTTGGATTATCTTTAGGAAATTAAATACCCCGATTACCCTATTTGATAAAATCCCGTAATTTAATATGCAAAGTACCAACCTGCCGATTTATGAAATTCTTCCTTCGATTACCAGGGAGCTGCAGTCTCATAAAAATCTGATCATTACCGCCGCGCCGGGAGCAGGAAAAACTACAGAAGTTGCTCCCCATTTAATGAATGAAGCCTGGGTGCAAAATAGAAAAATTATGCTATTGCAGCCTCGTCGACTGGCTGCCATGTCAGCAGCAGAGTACATCAGCGAAATTCATTTCTCTCACCAGAAATCATTAGCCGGCTATCGGGTAAGATTTGAATCTTCTATTAAAAGTGATACCCAACTTGAGGTGGTAACAGAAGGCATTGCTTTACGGGAATTGATCAATCGAAGGTGTATCTCTGAATTTGCGGCAATCATCTTCGACGAATTTCATGAACGAAATATAGAAGCAGACACGGCTCTGGCATTTGCGCTTGATTTACAAAAAGAAATTCCGTTTAAGATTATCATTATGTCTGCAACCTTGCAGACTGACAAATTGCAGAATATACTCGGCTGTCCCGTAGTGCAAAGTGAGGGACGTCTGTTTCCTGTAACAGTTCAATACTGTGATGGTGAAGATGGTGTAAAAACAGACTGGCGGATGGATTCCTTTACCATAGACCCCGATTTTTTCCCTTTTGCTTCGCGTATCATTCGCAAGGCCGCTCAAGAAAGTACTGGTGATCTTCTGGTCTTTTTACCGGGTATTGCCGAAATTCAACGAACCAGTGAAGCGTTGCAGTCGCTTTCTCAAGATTTTAATATTTTGCCACTCTCTGGAAGTTTATCGTTAAGCGAACAGAACGCTGTGCTCAAGGCCTCGAATCGAAGAAAAATAATTTTAAGTACAAATATCGCAGAGACCAGCCTTACTATCGACGGGGTTACAACCGTAATTGATTCAGGTCTCGAGAGAAGATTGCAATACAACCCGGAATCTGGTTTTTCAAGTCTGAGGTTAGTACAGATTTCAAAAAACTCAGCAACACAGCGTTCGGGCAGAGCGGGCCGCACTGCACCGGGCACATGCATTCGCCTCACAAGAAAGTCATCAGAAAGAGGACAGATAATTTCAACCCCACCGCAGATACTCTCTAGCGATGCGACACGTATTCTGCTCGACTGTTATGCCTATGGCAAGCCACCTTCAGAACTGGCCTTTGTCGACCAGATACCGAAATCCTTGATACAGGAAGGCAATAAACTTTTATTAAGCCTGGGAGCTCTAAAGTTTTTAAACAATAAATATCTATTAACTGAAATTGGTTATGAAATGTCCAGATATCCTGCAACCTCAAGGTGCGCAGCAATGCTTTCTTTCTTTTCAAATGAACTCGCGAGCAGACTGGCAGCTTTGCTCGAAGAGAGTGACAATTATAATATCTATAGTAAGAGCGATTCTTTCTCAAGCATCTATGAAATGCTGAACTCTCATCTACTGCCAAAATCTGTTCACCTTCGAATACAGAGAAGTACACAGCAATTTATTACAATATTAAAACACAAATCTATTGATGAAGTAGTCGACGAAAATACAATCGGCAAATATCTTTGCCGGGCTTTTCCTGATCGAGTGGCAAAGGCTGTCGGCAAAGAGAACCGGTATCTCTTAGCGAACGGAAAAGGGGCAACATTAAGAAAAGATTCTATTTTCACAGGAGAAGAATGGCTGGTAATTGTAAAATTACGACCGGGTAAGTCTGGTGATGCAGAAATTCAACTTGCCCAGCCAGTAACAGAGTCCATCGTTCGAGAACTGTTTAACAAAGATTTTGTTGTCAATCAGGATTTAGTTGAACGCAACGGAAAATTCTACGAGCAGCGAATTGAAAAATTTGGTGAAATCACCTTGAAAATAAGTGAATTTCAAATGGACGAGCAGGTAGTCGAACAACAATACTCAACTGCAGCAATGACCAGACTACAGGCTTTCTGGGAAAAGAACCCGACTATGAGATTCGATGCGAAAACAGAAAAATTACGCCTGAGAGTTTTATTTCTTGTTCGGAATGCTGTTAAGCTGCCCCCCGCAGATTGGGAACAACTTACCGGAACTTTGCAAGAATGGGCTCTACCTTTTTTGGGCAACTCGCCAGTAAATACCGAGCTACTTTCACAGGCATTCCATGCACGTTATGATTTCAAACAAATGCAGACGATTCACAGTTTGGCACCCGAGACGGTCAAACTTGCATCGGGAAAAATTCTGCCTGTAGATTATTCTACTGACATACCATTCGTAGCAGGTAAATTACAGTTTTTTCTCGGAACCAATCAGAATTTGAGTATTCTCAATGGGAAGTTTAACCTGCAGGTTCAATTGCTTTCACCAGCCGGTCGACCTTTGCAGATTACTGCAGATCTCAAGAATTTCTGGCAGACCTCATACCCGCAAATTCGTAAAGAAATGCGAGGCCGATACCCGAAGCATGACTGGCCTGAAATAACAGGGATTTTTAGATAGACAATCTATGAATCACTGGGTTGATGTCGTAACGGTAACTACTTACGGCGTCTGAAAACCGGCCCTGAACAAGTTATTTGAATAAAATATTTTTGAAGAGGAAAAAATGAAAAAAATTTCATTGATTGCAATTACTGTTTTATTTACCTTCGCTCCATTGAGTGCATCTATCAACCTGTTTCGAACTTCATTACCCGCACAGGCCGGTGTAAACTCCGTTTTTGTTTTTGATACATGGGACTATATTGTGACACCCGCCTTTTATTCCTGGCAAACAGATGATACAGTATCTGCAGTCTATACTCCTGACCAGTATGACCGAAATACATTCGTAATGGGTGGTAGAAATACGGTCGGATTACCCATCTACTGGGCAGTGGGCCTCAAGAATGAACGGGCTAAATCTCAGAATTATGACACAACCAATTCCAGCTCTCTTGAATCAACAACCGGCGAGAACCGCTTTCGAATTTCTCTTGGTACTGAAATTGCCGGGTTCGGCATCGGCCTGTTTGGTGAGTATCTGAACAATTCAACTCTTTACTCAAACACCACCAATGGCTCAACCTATACAGCGAATGCAGGTCTAACGAACAATACCCCCAATCGAATTCGAGCCGGTGTAAATCTCGGGCAAAGCATTGATAAAAAAGTCGTATGGTCTGTTGGCGCGGCAGTTCGCCAGAATGGTGGCAGCTACTCGTTCAACAATGGAACAACCACTTTAGAAGGTGTATCGAGCCTGACCCTGACCGGGGGCCGCCTGGCACGGCCACAGAATACCACAGACGCTGAGATTTCTACATTCGGATGGATTACCCTGACAGAACGTGGCGAACGTGCCTACTGGCGAGGCAATTTCTCATACCAGCTGAAAGGTGAAGTCGGGGTCAAACAGACCACTGGCGCCACTGTAACCACTGCTACCATAGATGAAGATGCCAATAACGGAAACCTGTTCTTGGGGTATGCAATGGCCTGGCCACTATCAGAGACTGCACGTTTTTATTTTGGTCCAGAAGTGGGGGTTGAATACAGTTCAGTCAAAACTTTTGCTACCAACGGCGCAAATGGTTTCACCGGCAGCAACCTGGGCTTTACTGCAAATAGCCAGAGACTTCAAGAAGGCAATACTACATTCGCCGGTAAACTGAACCTGCCGATTGTTTTTCAATTGCCTGTTGTCGCTAACTTGTTGAGCCTGCAAGCCGGCTGGTATCCTGAAATTACTGTCTACTCTGTCACGCAACGTGAACAGACAAATAATATTGCAACAAACCCCAAAGTTGTCGACGTCGAAAGTACACGTTATTTACGGGCTAATGTCGAAAAATATGGCGCTGGTCTTACCTATACCCCGGTCAATCGACTCAAGATTCACCTTCTGTTTACTACCATTACAAACGATGATCCCAATGTAACAGCAACAGATCGTGTAGATATTTCCCGCGTAAGCGTTGGTGTTGACTATGTTTTTGCCTCGGATGATGGTGCGAAAAGCGGAAGCTGAGCTTTAGCACGGAACTTTCTGCCTGGAGTTATTTTAATATCCCCACTGGCATTGCAGCAGGAAAAGCAATGAGCATCGCTTGGAATAGACCCGATGACGGGGAATGCGTATGGCAATTCAGAGGTACTTTTACTGGCGGCGAAGTATCGAAGTTTTCGATATCAACCTTGTGAAGAGCAACGTATAATTTTTGAATAACTTTCTGCTTGAAGTATAGGTAGTTGCGACGAGTTTCGTCGCACAGGATACACTTGAGAGGCCCGATCAAATCGGGCTTTTTATTAATGTGCCTGAACGAGAATTGTAGTCTTATAAAAAGTCGAGTTTGTATTCAAGACAGCACTATTGGTAAAGGCGGTTATATCGGCATTCATATCCAAAGAAGCCTGAGTAATATTGCTTTTATGTCTTACTACTATATGACTCATCGGTTGAATGTTTGCTGGTGGGGTCGAGTAAATTCTTGGTTTGGTAGGGAAACTCCAGATATTCGCCTGGTCTAAAATAAGATCACGACCCGGGGCAAAAAAGTTAGCAATTCTCTTTGCCGGGTAGCCATAACCGTCGGGAACTGTCCTTTTTGCCGGGTTCAAGACAATACTCGCACCCCAGCGAACAAAGGCCTCTGCATATGCATCATTTCCCTGGGTGGTGGTTGGGTTGGTAGTTCCTTTTGCCCGCTCAATTGCCTGTCCCAGACCAGTTGTCGAATCGGCAGTCGAAGCGACCAATTCTTTGAAGAAGTTGAAATTATTTCCTGAATAATGCCGGGACAGGAATGTACCAAAAGAGGTCACATGGGCATAACTATCAAAAATATTGCAGTCAACATTCTGGTCTTGGCTCGATGCCCAGGCAGTTAGGTTACAAATCGGAGTTGCCGCAAACTGGGCCAGCCGGCTGCCATTGCCAAACAACGGGCCGGTATTGCTGCCGGTAATGTAATTTGCGAGAATATCTTCGCTTGCTGTCGAAGCCAGTTCGTTAAGCCAGGTGGGCGATGCTGTATTTTTCAGAATCTGTTTCTCATAAAAATGAATCATATGCTGAAACTCATGGGCCAGAGTTGTCATCATTACACCCGGCCCTTGCAGGGTCAGGTTCCACTGCCCCCCTTCCATCGCTCCCATGGTCGCTGAATCCATAAAGAAGACCAGAGCGTTATTGCCATTTGAGTGGTTTAAGATGTTATTCACAGCCCAGAAATAGCCAAGCACCCCCCAGGCCCCGTCATTATTGATATCATAGTAAACGATATGAATCTCATTCTGGGTGGGAGAAATCAGGTTGTTATAATTGTGTGCCCCCCACTCTTCGCCATATAACTTCTTGGTCATATCGTAAATGTTCGCAGCATCTGTACCAAACTTGGTAAGAACTGTATTGACACGGTTAGGTGTCATGACCTGATTTGTACTTTCATTTGTAGAATAATCATTATTGCCGACCCAGACCAGAACCTTTTTACCATTGCTCATTGTGGCAGACCCGCGTAATGTTGTGGCTGCCGTTCCGTCAGATGTACGCCAGGTGCGGGTTGTAACCCCGACTGTATTTGCATTGGGATCTGAAATCGGTCCGTTGAAACTGCCGCCCTGCTGATTAAAGCTCGGCCCCGGAATTAAAGTGACTTTCGAATTGTTGAATTCGGTAATAAAGTCTGGTACCTGATTTATGGGAGCAGGCTCTACTGCCTGCCCCTGCAGTGAAAAACCACCTTGCAATGAGAGCTGTACAGGGGTTGCTGCCCCATTCGGAATCGCATAACTCTGAGTTGTATTTAGATTAGTATAGATGATAAAAACATCTGCATTTTGCAAATTAGTGAGAGTCGGACTAGGGTTCGTTCCGGAGGGAATACCACTGAAGTGAAGAATGCCCTGGGCACTGGCTGCAGCTTTTGCCCCTGTATCGGTCTCTTCTTCTTTTTTTGGTTCTTCAATTAAACCAACCAATTCAGGACAGGCTAACTGGCTTATTGCAATCAAGAGCAGTAGAAGTAACCCTGTAAAAGAAATAGTACGACGCGAGATAGATTGAATTGTTTTGTTTCGCATATGTTTTCCTTTTAAACACTTCTGAATGAAATTTGATAGCATTTTTATTCACTCAAGCTTTTGTACGTTATTACTTTCAGGTCGCCCAGCAATCGGGGAATCAGGCCATCCGCCCTGCTGGTAACAACACAACCTTCAATTTCAATTTTCTGATTCTGAAAACGGGTTCGCAGTTCTCCCGCTGACACATCATCGGTGAGCCGGTAGTTACCGTCGAGCGTTTTCAAGATAGTTTCGGTAAATGGTTCATTACCGGTTACGATCAAGATACCCTGAACCGTCAATACTTCTTGACAGCCTTCTGCTTTGAGATTTTTTTTACTGCAAAACATAATGCATGTTAGAAGTAGAAACAGCCAGAATATTTTTCTACTTATCATAATTCTACCTGATGTTTGATACTGTCCTGTCAATTTCAATTTGACGTTCATTTTGACCTTAAGGTTCACAGATTTTTTGAAATTATCTTGACAGTCTGCAGGTACACTTTCCTTTGCTTTATGGATTGGGAGACGCTTTTGGCTCGCGGGGTGCAAGATGGCAAAGTCCGGGAATTGTACCTCTATAAATTACCTGTACTGAAAACCTGCGACAATTGGCCGGCTGTAAAAGAGCTTGGTCGTGTTGACTTTAAAGGCAAGCACTCTGATTATCATGGTGCAATTGTAAAATACTCAGAACGATATTATTTTTTACCCGATTCGCGACTTGAGGCACTTGCCCCGTACAGAAAATGGAATCTAAAAAATACCATCCGTATCATCACAGAGGCTGAACACAAAAAGGGCGTCAAGTAAACTTAAGCGTCTATTTTAAAAGTATAACGACATGCCGGGCACAGATACTTGCCCGGTTTTGTAATTCTCAAACGAGCTCCGCAGTTTGCACAATCTAACATTCTAATCTGGGGGGTCGCATAGTCTGATACTTTTTGCGGTTCATTCGATGTCGGTTCTGTTGGGTTGTTCACTGGGTTAGGTTCCTGACTTTCGGGTATCTGGGGTGTCGTGGCTGGTTTACTTTGAGTTTGGGCTTCTGAAAATTCAGTAGTTATTTCTGGTTCGGCCGGTTTTTGAATTTTTACTGATTCAACGGCTTCAAGTTGATCTACAGTGACCGATGTAGCCGCGGTCTCTTGTATTGCAACTGGTTCAGATGATATGGATGCAGTCTGTGGTGTGACAGTTGCACTCTGTGCTGCAGTATCCCGAAGTTCACTTTTAACCTCGTCTTTGTTAAGATCTTTGCTATCTTGCTCTATTTGATCTTCACCTGTAGAAACAGGATCAGCTGCCTTTGTTTCTGTCGTCTTTATTTTTGAACGCAGAAACTCAAGAGATGAATTCAAATCAGAAAAGACTGTGATCTTGGTATTGAGCTTGAGAAAAATGAACAGATTCAATACTTCCTGGGAAAGCGAAAATAAAACCAGCATACCGTCTGAGGACTCAAGAGTAGACTGGGTCTCTAACAGGGAACCAATTCCTCGTGAACTGATATACTCAAGACGAGTGCAATCTAAAGCAAATGCTCTGTGACCTGCCAGCATTTTTTCTTCTATCCAGGACTTAAAATCTGAACCGGTAACAGAGTCGAGTGCTCCGTCAAGCTCGATAATTAAAACATCCTTGTTGAGAAGTGTGTTCATAGACAGCATCTTTCTACTCTATTAGAATCGCATCCATTGCTGCAGGTTCTTCTTTTTTTACCGGAGGCAGCTGGTTTGC
>JAGRNJ010000024.1:9442-43042 GCA_020440825.1 Leptospiraceae bacterium
TGCAAATGCAATGCCCAGCATGATTGCATAGCGAATAAGACTGGCTTGCAGGAAATCATACATGAAAATTCTATTTTTTACCAGGTGTACTGTAGCAACACTCTGGCCTTTGACCGTAACCGGAGTCGCAAAATCTGTAGAATATTCAAAGTCTTCTGGGAGTAGGCTTTGTATAATAAAATTTGATTTTTTTCTCATATCGTTGGTGGGATATGGAAAATTGCGAGCGTAAATTTGCCCTATATCAAGGAGCATTGCAGAATGAAAGAACTCAGTATTGTAGCGACTCGATACTTGAGCTTCTGGAGTTTTTCCTGCAGATACTTCGGCATAATCAGAGTGGGCCAGAATTTTACCATCTTTATGCAGTAAAAATATTTCACTGATTGAATAATTCTTGCTGGTTCCTACTTTGCGTCCGGCTGCTTCATGAAAATATGTTGAAAGAACCTCTGCTCCGTCTTTACGCTCATAAGACAGGTTTGCCGCAGCGCCTAAGGCCCAGGTTAGTTCCTTACCAGTTCGCTGGTACGCTTCTTCTAGCTGGGCAGCATGATTCTTAATGGCAGAAAAACCGATGGAAGCTGTAACTCCCAGTACAAGAAATTGAACCAAAAAGAACGTTCCCACAATAAAGCTTATAGGTATTCCCACAATACGCACCGTTTCTTTTGCTTTTTCAGGGGCAACGGATGCCGATTTTGGTTGTGGTTGAGTCGATTCTGCCATATTATGGGTATCGGAAGTTGAATTCAAAACTTAGAGTTTTTTTTCAATAAGCAATTATTTAGGAATATTTTTATCGCTATTGTGGAATTTCATAACAAAGCGAAAGCCAGAAGCAAAATACGGTCAGTTTTTTCCCTGTTGTGGAATTCCACAACTATGCAGTTGGACACCTAAACCATTGGTTCACCTTTACCAGAGGCAAGGCGGTCAAAATACCGGGAAGGGTCCATCCGCCTTGCCAGATCTGTATCGATTGAAATCTGTTCTTCTGTGATCAAGTCGCAAATTTTCTCGACAGCAAGGGGTGCAAGGGTCGTTCCTCTGGATCCCATAGCCCCTAAAACGTATAATCCTTCGTCAACTTCACCTGCATATGGAAGATGATCATAACTGGTAGCCCGAACAGCTATTCGATTTTGCTCAAAATGCATCTCGCCCCATTTCTTGTGAGCTTGACGAAGCATTTTAATCTCAAATTCAGATTTTTTCTCAAAATCCCTAAAATACGTGGCCCCTAACTGTAAAATATTTCCATCACTCATTAGACTCAGTTCATCTATCTCGCATAAAGGTGGGCTATGCTTTTTCGAATATTGTACTTCTCCATAGAGCTGGCCTAACGGGAGTCTCTTATCTGGTTTTAAAAGAGAATTTAAATGTTTCCCATTCGCAAGTATCACATTCTCTGCTTCAAAAACCCTGTTATTTTTCTCTGCTCCCTGCCCTATCCATCGATTCCCCTTTCTTTTTAACTCGAGGATTTCTGAATGTTCATTTACAGTTGAAAATTTCAATAACCAGTCTCTGGTAATGTCAGCCAACCGGATTACTCCGGCAAGAGGCTGTCTAAACTGTTTTTTTTCTGCTAGAGAGTAATTATGTGCCAGCAAATGCATTTCAAGATATGATTGCATTTTCGACAGCTGGCGTTCGGAAAGTACTTCAATAACTCCGCATTCGGTAAAATAATCATTAAAGCCCGGTAAAAATTTCAATAAAGAAAAACCGTAATGTGAGAGACGGGAAAGCGGGGTAACCGTTGCAGAACAAAACGGACGCATCACTGCTAAAGGATTGCCACTTGCTCCGTTTGCTACACATTGAGATTCGAATACTTGCGCTTTTATATTTTTGCGCTGCAAAGAATGAGCCATTAGAGCAGCCGTCCATCCGCCCCCAATAATAACCACTTCTTCTGCACGAGGCGTATTTTGAACTGTGGTATTACCCTGAAATATCGCGTTTAGAAACTGTCGTTTTTGTGCAAACCCCTTTTTACGGTCAACTACCCAACCCAACCTGGTGAGCATACGCCGAAAATCCCCAGCGACACACCATGTTGCCAAAGTTGCCCGACTTGCAGCCAAACGGGTAATCTGTTCAAAAATTGAAATATTCCACAGGTCTGGGTTTTTAGTGGGCGTGAAACCATCGGCAAAAAAAACATGATATTGACCTTTGAGAGTTGGCAAGATATTTTGTGCCTGTGCAATATGCAAGTTGAGAATCACTCTGCCACAATCAAGAATGAGACGCTGGCTTCCTGAAAAACGATACAAATGCTCATGGAATGCATCATCTGACTTTAGATTGTTTCTATCATGTGCCAGGCGTATTAGCTCTGCAGACGGCAGATCTTTTTCAATCGATGTGTAATAAAGCACAGAATTGGGTTTAGCATGCTTTAAGAACTCATCTCGACAGACTGAAAAATTAATACCAAGACCAAAGCCCAATTCTAAAATATTTACTCTTTCCCGATTTCTAAAAACAGATGGCAATTCATTCCCATCGACGAAAACATGTTTGGCCTGCAATGCTGCACCGGAAGTACTTGCATAATAATCCTGGTGCTTTGTGGAAAAGAACCCTTCTTCCCGTATTTCAATCACAGTTTATCTGAGGCAGGTGGGCGGATTACCAGTCAATGGAAAAATGCTAAAAGTTTAAGGCTGGCTTTCCGAATTATGTCGTATAGGATCAATCTGGGAAGCCAACTTTCTAACTTATGGAAGCAGAATAAAACATGCGACATAAAATATTTGAAATAAAAGATTGACATCCTATATAAACCAGATTGATAGATCGGGAGGGATTTATGAACATTAGAAAAAGCGATATGATACAGTTTGCCAGGGACATAAAAAACAATAACCGTCCTACTGATGAGAAAAGTGGTAAAACTGATTCGATTCCTGCCACAGTTTTAAAGAGTGCTGCACCGGTTGGTGATCAACTGCGGGGGCAAGTGCGCACCCTGCAAAATGACCTGAACCAGTTACAAACGCAAATGACTTTTCGTCAAGCACAGGTTGCTTTTTTGCAAAATCTGCATGGGGATGGAACCTGGGATCAGGAATTGCGAAAATTCATGAGTGAAAATTTTACATCAGTGACATTGACAATCCCCGAAAGTGAATCAAAATCTGAATTTACATCCCGAACTACGACCGAAATGCAACAGATACACAATGATTTACTGAAGAAAGAGGTTCAATTACAGAATATCTTCTCGACCGGCTTGGCCGGTGAACCTGATGTGAATCTTGTCAAAAACGCAGATGAAGTTCGGTCCATTTTTGCCAGATTGCAACCAGAAAGCGTTGATCGCCTTCTAAAAAGCTAATCAAACCGATACATTCTTTACCCACTATGGTAATTGTGTTTCAAATGGTTAAGAAAAGAGAGAGAGTTATAGGAGATTTAGTTAACCAATATGCTTCGTAATCTCTTTCAGTTCAGCAAGTGTGTTGATATTTAAAAAACTCCTGTTCATCACAATATGTGGAAAAAAGAACATTTCACAGGCAAGCGAGCAGGGATAATTCTCAAAATATGTGATTGTCGGCTGACTTTTGGCCATAATTTTAATGCCGTTGGTTAAAATATCTTTGGAAGAAACTTTATCTTGAATAATCTGCACGAGAAATATCTCGACGGCCGCCAATACCAGACTGGTAACAGAACATTTCATCTCAATTGCCGAGAGTTTTAACCAGGTTTCATCTTCTCCGTAAAGGCATATTTGGAATCTATGGTGAGTCTCAGAATTAGATGCTCCCGAATTGCGTCTGTTGTGACATTCCACAACAGCTCTGGCAAAATCGTCTTTATTACCTTTCTGTAAAGCGGTAAAAACACACCATCGAATCACCCATGAAAAACTTTTTCCGGCGATCACCGAAGCTGACTTAACGCTTTCCCACTTTTCTTGAGGAATTCTAACTTCCCACGTGTTTTGTACTAAAACCTGAGTACCTGGAATAAAACGTTCACATCTCATACCAGATATATACCCGAAAAGTATTATTCTGTTTCAATAATAATGAACTTTTTCTGTACTTAAGAAACCCTTCGAGCTATTGTTGACTAAAAACTATGTTTCCAGATGTTGTAATCCGGTTTATGATAATCCGCTAATAATTGATTTTAATATTTACTTTCTCTATTTTCTATAGTTCGGACAATCTTCGCAGCGCATCAATTCAGCTCGAGAGCATTTTCCCGATTCAAAAAAAATATTTCCCGGACATTTGGTGCCCTCTGTCTCTTCACTAATGACATAAGGTACGGATGCCCAATCTGTAAAAAAGCCATCTTGCAAATTTACTAATTGTTTTTCTTTTTGTTCTGTTTGCAGCATTATACGCCTCCCCTTCTCGAAATCTCTCCAATTTCGACCTTCACTAAAGGTTCTAAAAACCTCTAATTATTCCCGAGATATGATGGCCTATTATAGAACCTGGAATTTCTACGAAAACAATTTTCTGATTATAATTATCCCATTTCGATTCATATTTAAGTAAAAATACTGATAAATTCTGAGAAAAACCCTGAGTTTTACAGAATGCCACTTAGAAATATTTTGAATCGAAAGTCAATCTAGCCCAAAGCACTAACACCGACTGATTCGAATATAAAAAACAGGGATTTAAGATTGACACCTTGACTAAACATACATTTGTGTTTCAACCACACGGGGGAAACTTTGGCACACACACTATCAGCTAAGAAACGTATTCGACAATCAGAAAAAAGGAATGAAGCAAACCGTCAGGTTAAATCGTCGATTCGCACTGAAGAAAAAAAGATTCGCAAATTAGTCGAAGAGAAAAAGTATCCTGAAGCACAGGAAGCTCTAAAAAGTTATTTCTCTAAAATTGATAAAGCGGGTAAGAACAATACGATTCACAAAAATACAGTTTCCCGTAAAAAAAGCCGCCTGAATATTTTTGTCAAAAAAGCTTCTGGTGACGTGCGTCCGCAATAGTCATAAGGGCGATTAGCTCAGCTGGTTAGAGCACCTGCCTTACAAGCAGGGGGTCACAGGTTCGAATCCTGTATCGCCCAAATTTCCGCCTTTTTTGAGAATCCCAGAAAGCAGACATTACGTTATTTGTACTTCATTAATAATTCGATCAAAATGATATTAAGTCTACCTTTCACAAGAAAGGTTGAATTGCTGCTCTGCATGAATAGCTGGCTTGCACCGTTAAATTGTTTTTGGAGTGATATCCTTTTTATATGCCGTTTCATTATAACCATTATTCCTTCTGCGTCAGCTAAAACTCGCAATATAGTAAACAAAATTTAAAATTCTTTGTTTTTATTGTTCAAGAAACGCACTTTTAATAATTAATCAATAATAAGATTTCGGCCCCGGAGAAAATATTTATTGCCAGATCTGAGCATTATCAATTGATAATAAGATTAGATAAATCCGGGAAAAAATCTGACATACAATTACCTCTGAAATTTTCTTTTCTTGCTATAATTAAATTCTTCATAATAATAATGTCAGAGATATATTTAAATATATTTGACGCTCACATACTGCTAAGTCTCCGCTTAGCAGCCGTAAATTAAATTGCAAGCAAAGTCTTTTTGATTCTCTTAGCGCAAGGACACAATGTACATTCTGCAAATAAAACATTTGCGAGCTGCTTACTGGCGATTTAAATGATGAGATTTTTACAGAAAATTATGATTTCTCCACTTGCATACAAAGCCTCGGCAATGGTTATCCGAAATCTGTTATTAGCCGTGAAGAAAAGTAGATTGACATTTTTCTATAATAGACTCGTACATTCCCTTCGAGAGTTCACCTACTAATCTGTCTTTATTTTGCAGATTTTTATTTTTTTTTACGGAGTTAAGTATGAAATCAAAATTGATGTTAAGCTTAATATTTTTAATGATAGAAAGTAATATTCGGGCACAACATTTTTCAAAAGCTTGTGTCAGTTATGAAACTGAAAAAGAAATGTTTTG
This sequence comes from Leptospiraceae bacterium, assembly GCA_020440825.1. Taxonomy (GTDB): domain Bacteria; phylum Spirochaetota; class Leptospiria; order Turneriellales; family Turneriellaceae; genus JAGRNJ01. The sequence continues at coordinate 15,443 of JAGRNJ010000024.1, forward strand.
CACAACTGATGTCAAAGTCATTGGCAGAACTTGTGATGTATCTATCTTAGAAACACAGAAAAACGAAAACCTCTCTATTCAAGTTTCTTTCAAAACAGAGAATCTCGACAGTGGCTCGGGAAGTCGAGACGAAGATGTTGCAGAAATGCTGGGTCATACAGTTTTCTTTACAACAACCTTTAATGTAGAAGAATTTGAAAAACTGTATAAACAGAATGAGTTTCAAATCAAAGGAAACTTGGGGTTAAAATCTGGTTCATTCCCACTCACCATGACAGTGAAAAAAAGTAAGAATATTTTTTCAGGCTATATCAAAACAAGTTTTACTGAACTGGGACTACAACCTCCTAAAGTTGGGCCCGGAGGTATGATGGCAGATACCAAGAATATCCTGGAATTAAGATTTGAACTCACCGGAAAATAATTCATTTAAGTAACCTCTGAAAAAATCCCTGCATGCATTTTTTCAGAGGTTATTCCGCGCTAAACGCGCGCTAAAACATCCATGTTTTCAGCAATATCTTCAAAACTTTCAGTATTCAAATGGCTCCATCAGGTAGCAATAACAGTCCTGACGAATTACATCAATATTCAAGGTTACCATCGAGGGAATAATATCGACTTTGTTTTTTATTTGACCTTTTTCCTCGTAGAATAATTCATTGGTAATATCTTCCTGTTTCTCATTTGTAATTACGAAAGGCATACCTACCTTAGATTCAGCAATTACACTATTCTTCGGTACAATCTTAAAATTCTGTTCTTCAAGATCACTCTTTAAAGAAACTTCACAGTTTTTATTTTCATATGCATAATCAATAAAAGGGGGAATCTTTACAGTAGCAAAAGTATGTAAAATATCGGGCTTTTTATCGGGCATCGGTAACTGATCAAAATTTTCGAGGTTCAGCAACCTCTCCGCATAATTGAGTGCAAAATCTACCCCGGCTTGTGAACCAGGCTGTCCGCATTCCAGTGTAATGGCAGGGCACAATTTTGAAAAAGCATTTGATTGAACCGAAGCCGGCTGCTGAAAATATATAATAGGCTCTGCAAATGAGTAGGCCAGTTTAATAAAATCGACCTCCAGACGGTTTATACATCCGTAGAACGGATTTTTGCCAGTATTATTGTGTATGTCAACACTGGCAAATATTCCACGCTGTTGCATTTCGATGTAAACAGTTTCTGCCATCTGATATTCTGGAAGGTCAGAATCAAATTGCCATATTCGATTAAAATCTGGTTGATTCTCAAGTCGTCGCAGATTGTATTTTGCTGCATGAATATTACCAATAAAGACCGAAACCGATCGAGGCAGTTCAGTTTTTGTATATTTTTTCAGAAGTTGTTGAATCATTTTCCAGCCAGTATCTTCATTTCCATGCAACAGTACTGAAAAAAACAGTGGTTTATCTAACCTGCCTTTCAAATGAAATAACGTCGGTTGTTTTAAATAGTCTGCTAGCTCACTTGCAGATAAATGAAAAAGTTCATCCGGAAAATCATCTTTGATTATGAGAGGTTCCATGTTGCGATTGGTTTGTCCTGTCTTTGGTATTCTGAATACTGCAGCACCATATCATGAAAGCTGCCTTGTGTATGCTTCATAAACTCCTGTTGCCAGTTTGCTCCATTTTTGTGTGTCTTAATTCGTAGTGCTATCACATCAAGATAATGATCTATTTCTGAAGAATCTACCTGAAGTTTCAACAGGGATTCTCTTGCCGCCGGGATTAATATTTCGCGTACAATTTCTGAAATATGCAGCTTCTCTATTTTTACGCTATCTTTTCCCGTGGCAACCGGCCATGCGATAGAACAATTCAGCCCTTTTCTTGCCGCTAAATAAAAATTTTTTCGAATCTGCTTGAAATTCAAATTCTTGCTGAAAGCAAGACCTGCATCGACAACAGCCTTCACTGCACCGATATAGAAAACAACATTTGCGATCGAATCTGTCAAAGTGGGCCCAGATGAACAAACTCGATGTTCAATACGAAAACGTATATTCTTTTTAGTATCACTAATCAATGGGCGATTCCATCGCCAGATTGTTCCATTGTGAAGTTTGAGATGTGAAAAGTTATCTGACTCTTGAAAGAGTATTGGCAAGAGCACAGGATAATTTAAATTATTCTGGAAGATCTCCATAACAGAATGATCAAGATACCGATGTGCAAAACCCACTCTATTCTGCTGATTATTTCTATCGAATACTATGTCAGCAACTGAAACAGCCTGCTCAAAAATAGGAATGCGGGATTCTGCCCAAAGGTTTTTACCAAAGGCAAAAGGAGAATTAGCACTTAATGCTACAATAACGGGAGATATAAGCTCAGTAGCATTGAAATAATCCAGAAAGTGGTGCGCCGGGGGCTGCAAATGAATCTGTAAAGAAGTCGTCGCTGCCTCAAGCATAACATCATAATGACTTGTTCTCAGATGCTCTTCTCCCCGAATATTCAGGAATAGAGGGGCGCCTCTGCGCATTTTCATAATCTGCTCATTCAATGCCTTATATCTTTGCATGGCAGATATCTGCTCAAGATTCAAATCTGTCTCTTTGAGAGTTGGCAAGGTTCCAATAAGACAGACTTTAGAGTTCCACTTCTCTAATATTCTGTCTGCTTCAGCTATGAGACTTTGCAGTTGAAGATGTGTTTTTGAAAAACAGGAACCTTGAATATCAAGAGGGGTTGTATTAAACTCAATATTATATTTTGATAACTCTGGAACAATTAAAGTATTCGAGGTCTCAGAAAATAATTTATGATTGATTGCATTCGGGTTCCCCTGGTTGTCAATTATCCAGGCTTCGAGCTCAAGGCCAAATTTGAAATCACGTTCGGTAGATTCACGATTTACCTGCTCATGGCATTCATTTAATTGCTCAGTCTCCTGATGCAATCTGTTTTCAAATTCGTTGAAATCTGAACGGATGAATTTTTTTAATTGAATTTCCTGTCCCATGTTGGTTTTTTCATACCACTTGCTGCGATGCTATAACCTGAACTCATTCTGGGCCTGAAAGTATAAAAACCATAATCTCCAAAAAAAAGATGCCTCTTAATCGCAGGACATTTCTATTAAAAGTTGGCAAAACAACCAATTTTACTCATCTTAGAGTATGGCACTGTTCAAGAAAGATCCCCTCAAAAAATTGCGCAAAGAGTATGATAAAAAATTAGCAGAAGCATTGCAGTTTCAAAGAAACGGAAAGATACCCCAGTACGCAGAAAAAACTGCCGAAGCAGAAGAAGTCTTAGCTGAAATAAAAAAACTCGAAGAAACAGTGAATAATTAATTAAGCACTGCTTTGATGAGTCAATAAAACGACAGTGGTCAAGTATAACTGAAAGCTTTTTCCTTTTATGAATTCTGACAGTATGCACGACGTTTTAATTGTTGGTGCAGGAATAGCCGGTTTAATTGCAGCTACTGAATTACAGACTCAAGGCAAAAAAGTAACTCTGCTCGACAAGGGACGTCTTCCGGGGGGCAGACTTGCTACTCGCTATAATGAGGAAGGTCAACCAGTATTTGATTATGGCGCTCAGTTTGTAACTGCTCGCGATGAATGGTTTGCCCAACAAATGAAAAACTGGATCGAAGCAAAGGCAGCTGTAGAATGGGGCCGAGGTTTTTCAAATCAAATCGGAGTACCTGCAAAACAGAACGGATATTCCAGATTTCGTGGCTATCCCGGAATGCAAAAGATTGCCGACCACCTTGCGAAAAATCTAAACGTTCGCAATAATCAGAAAGTAATCAAAATAGAACCTGAAAATAATTTTATACAAGTTCAAACAGATCAAGATAATTTGTACACAGCTCGACATATGATCTTGACTATGCCGGTCCCACAAAGCCTTGAACTGCTGCAGAAAAGCCGAATAACACTGTTTAGCTCAGATTATAAAAGCCTGGAGTCTATTGTCTATGCCCCCTGTTTGGCCATTCTGGCAACCCTGCAAGGGCCTTCCGGGCTGCCCTCACCCGGAGCTTTACACCTTCAAAGCGAGCCAATAGATATTATCAGTGACAATACACAGAAATTCTGGAACCAACCGCTCGAAAAAGAAACTAAAACCAGTAAGATTACAATTCATGCAGGACCAAAATTCAGCGAAGGTTCTCTTGATCAGAAAAGAGAAGAAATAAATAAAACAGGCAAAGAACTGGTACCTCTAGCCCTTCCCTATCTGGCATCGCCGGTTTCTGATTTTCAGACTCATTTCTGGCGATACGCCCGTCCGGTAAAACTGCACCCCGAAAGGTGTTTTTCAGTAACTGTTAACCAGAGCATGCTGGTCTTTGCCGGTGATGCTTTTTTCGAGCCGAGAGTAGAAGGGGCTGCCCTGTCGGGAAAGGCAGCAGCTGATCTTATTTTGCAGAATACATAAAGAGCGCACATAACTGCAAAATTGTCAATCCGCCAAAAATAGACTACCTTGTAGAAATGCAGAATATTCAGTTGAATTTCAATGACAATGCTGTTTTGGCAGTCAATGTTATTCTGGCGATTCTGATTTTCGGAATCTCGCTGAGTATAAAACCATCTGATTTCAAACAACTGCTGGTTAAACCACTCGCACCTCTTATTGGTATGGCGTCTCAATTTATTCTAATGCCTGCTTTTACATTCTTACTGACGTTTTTTCTCAAGATCGATGCTTCCATTTCTTTGGGACTGATTGTCATAGCATCCTGCCCGGGTGGTAATCTGTCAAACGTGATGACACATTTAGCAAAAGGAAATTCAGCATTGTCCATAGGAATGACAACAATCTCTACTTTTCTGGCGCTCATCTTTACACCACTGAATATTTCATTGTGGGGGGCAATGCGACCTGAAACTTCGACTCTGCTTCATTCTGTAAATCTTGAGCCGATGATTCTGTTCAAAGTAATTGCGCTCGTTTTATTTTTGCCAATGCTGGCCGGCATGCTGGCAGCCTATAAGTTTCCTGATTTCGCAAGACTTATCGAAAAAAAAGTCAAGCAGGCAGCATTCCTGTTTTTTCTTTTTGCAATGATTGGTGCATTTGCTGCAAATAGAAATCAGTTTATACAGTATGCAGCAGCAGTTTTTATCTATATTGTTTTACAAAACATTATTTCATTTGCCTGCGGCTATTTTTTAGCTGGCCTCACCAGACTAAATGAAAGAGATCGAAGAGCTGTCGCAATTGAAACCGGTATTCAAAATGCGGGAATTGCCATCGTTCTGGTATTTACCTTTTTTGAAAGCAATGGCGCTATGCTGCTGGTAGCCGCCGGGGTCGGTGCCTGGCAAATTGCCTCCGGTACATCGCTGGCATTTTTCTGGTCAAAGCATCAACCAGAAGGTACCCGTTAGATGTGGCAGTATACAGGAAAGACAAGACCAGACTTCGCCATACCGCCAGGCCCTAGTCAGGAAAGTGTCTGGGATTATCCCAGGCCACCCCAGATTGTAAACGACCATCGAAAAGTGGCAGTTCTTGCTGCAAGTATATTGATTGCCGAATCGAAAGAGTGTCTGCGGGTTTTAGAAACTGCAAGCCCTCCCACCTGGTATATACCAGTCAAAGATGTTCATCTGCACTACCTTCGGGAGATTGAAGGAGATTCAATTTGCGAATGGAAAGGCAAGGCAAGTTATTTTGAACTGTTGCATCAACCGGGAGAAATCGTCGGATGGCAATATAGAAATCCGACTTTACAGTTTCAAAAAATTGCAGATTGTATATCGTTCTATCCCGGCCGTCTCAAATGCTATGTCGATGGTGAATCCGTTCAACCGCAACCCGGATTCTTTTACGGGGGTTGGGTCACAAAAGAAATCGTCGGCCCGTATAAAGGAATGCCGGGAACAAGTGGCTGGTAATAAGGCGGATGACCAATATGCTAAAAAAATCGTCACAAATTTGTCAAAGATAAAATTCTTTATCCTTGCCGCAGTAAGGTAGAACTTCAGTCTGCTTATGGTTTATGATCTTCAAGCAACAATTTAAATTAAGTGGTGAAAACGTATGGACGAAATAATTATTTTACGGACTATAAAATTTTTCTCTCTGGCCCTCTTTGCGGGTGGTATCTTTGCAGCTGTTCTGGCAGCTGAATGGCCTCGCAGAATCGCGGCACTACCGCTTACAACAATCGGTTTTACAGGTTCATGGATAAGTGGTTATGTGCTCATGGTATTTACAGGCGGCAGTATGCGCACAATGGAGCTCTGGATCATCTGGGGAATCGTTGCCTCTCTACTGGCACTGCACGGGGTGGCTTTACTCGCTCATAAAGCGCAACCACATTTCATAAGTTATATACTCACGTTAACTGGTTTATTCACCTCGATTGCAACCATGGTGACGCGCAGTAACCAGATCTCTCAGCTAATGCTGGCTACACTTTTCTCTCTAATTTTTTCGTTTATTATATGCTTCTGGCCTGGCTTAGTCAAAAGAACGCAAAGCTCAAATCAAACTTCTCCTGAAGTAACAAACAAATCATGGAACTGGTTTCAATGGATTGCCCGCTGGGAAGGCATATCTCTCATTGTTCTTATATTGATCAACATGCCGCTCAAACAAGCCGCTGGCATCAGTCTTGATGGCGGTACTGGTACCCTCGGCTGGTTTCACGGAACTCTGTTTTTAATTTATCTGCAAGCACTATTGAGTACCGGTCGATTACTCAATTGGAACTTACGCCAATTCGCATTTGGTTTTATTTCTGCAAATATACCGTTCGGTACCTTCTGGTTTGAGCGGTGGGTTCAGAAGTCTTTTAGAGAAGATCAACCCCAGAAGATCGGATAAATCTCGCCAGTAACAAATTGAATGGGCTATTCAAATAATTTCACTGGATACTTCTCAAAAACTGAATCAACAGTAGCAATCTTCCAGTTATTGATTACTGCATGAGAAATCAAAAGCCGGTCAAATGGATCTCTATGAATCGATGGTAGCCGACCAAGCATAAATATTGCTTCATCTTCTATTGGCTCAATAATAAAGCCGGTTTTTTCTATCGCTTTAGGCAAGAATTTACGGGGCTCAGTAGGCAATGGTAATTTCCCTAGATCGTACTTGATTTGAATTTCCCAAATGGAAGCTTGATGAAATATCCAATTGTGTTCTTCTTGGAGCATCTTCTGGCGAAATAAATTGGGTAATTTATCATCATCTGTTAATAGCCAAAGCGCAATATGCGTATCAACCAGCACTTTACTCATTTTGAGTGCCATAAAAGACATCTTCAAATTCACTTACTGAATTATCAAAATCATCTGGAACTGTGAAGTACCCTTTTAGAACGCCAATTTTTAACTTTCTTTCAGGCTGGCCGGTGCTTTCAATGGATGTCAATATGGCAATTGGCTTATTGCGTTGGGCAATCGTAAATTTTTTGCCTTTTTTTACTTCATTCAGAAGTCTGCCTAAACTGGCCTTCGCTTCACTCAAATTTAATGTCGTCATATAGTAGACTATCAGTAATCTATAAGTAGTCAAGTTTTAAAATAATGTAACTTACTTCTTTATCTTACGGGGCCGTTGAATATTCCAATATTTATTAATAAACAGCCATCCACTCGCTGTAATAATCCTCAAAATTTCCCGCCTGAATTGCAATGCGCATGTCTGCCATAAATTTTTTCATAAAGTATAAATTGTGATAGGTACTCAACGAATAAGCCAGCAACTCCTGGGTTTTGTGCAAGTGGCGAATATATCCCACTGAATAACGGCGGCAGATCTTGCACTCACAGGCCTCATCAATGGGCCGAGTATCAGAGGCATGTTTCTCATTGCGCAAATTTACTTTACCAGTGCTGGTAAACACCTGGCCGTTTCTGGCATTGCGGGTTGGCAACACACAATCAAACATGTCAACCCCCGCTGCGACCGCGTCTAAAATTTCGGGAATGCTACCCACCCCCATTAAATACCGAGGCTTTTCCTGGGGTAAGGCCGAGAGTGCTGCATTCAATGCCACCCTGAATTCTTCATTCTTCTCACCTACCGAAAGCCCGCCAATTGAGTAGCCCGGTAAATCAAGCGCAGCGCAATACTCAGCACTTTCTATGCGCAGCGAGGCATCCGCCCCGCCCTGTACTATCCCAAACAGAGATTGAGTTTTATCATAGCCGCTTTTCTGCCAGTATTCTTTTGAAGCCCGCAGCCAATCATGGGTACGCTTGAGACTTTCGCGCAAACGTGCCGAATCGGCCGGGTATGGAGCACAGTCATCAATCGGCATAACAATATCACTGCCAATGGCAGCCTGGATATCAAGCACCGAAGATGGCGAGAACAGATGAGCAGAACCATCAATATGCGAGCGGAACAATACCCCGTCGTCGCGATACTTTGTTAATTTTGAAAGTGAAAATGCCTGATAACCTCCCGAGTCGGTTAACAAGGCGCGCGGCCAGGACATAAAATTTTTGAGACCACCAAAATCATTCAACACCTTAGTCCCCGGCCTTAAATACAAATGATAGGTATTGCCCAATATAAGATTATAGCCCAGCTCTTCAAGGTCTTGCTGGCTCAAAGCCTTGACCGTACCCCGTGTACCCACCGGCATAAAGACGGGAGTCTCGACGATGAGTTCTTGGGGTGCGGATGGATTTTCCCGCTGTGGATTTCCGTAGCTGGCCATCCCTGCACTATGTATTTCCGTAGCTGCCATGCCGGCATTATGGAAATCCAGAACCCCGGCCCGGGCATTACCATCTCTCGCTTGAAGATCAAAAGAAAATCTAGCCACTCAAGAAATTCCCACAGCGATCGAGAGAGATTTATTCAATAATTGCATTTTATATCCGTTGAGAGAGGCCACAAAAAACGTCAACTGTTCTTTTCTAAGTGAGATAAGTCCATCGCAGTGTATCGCACAGGACTTTTTCATGCCATCTTTTTGATCTAAACTAACCTGGGTCGATAATCCTTCATAGCTTGAATAAATAGGAGCACATATTACCGAATTATAGTTCGATTCGAGCAGAATATTTCGACTGACAATAACAAACAGTCGTTGATGTTTGGGATCATTACTCCCCGGTTTTATTACTTTATAAATTTCGCCTCGTCGCATAAAGCTTAGAAGTTCTGATAATCAAAATGCTCTAAATTTTGCCAGTTATTTTGATTTAATATTCGTAAATCATTTTGGTCACGTTCTTGACGTTTTAGTTCTGAAATGTAATGAATAACTGCGTTTTCTATAAACTCAGAGCGATTCACTTCTCCTGCGCAACGATCTATCTCAGGCAATAATGAATCACTAAGTGTGATAGATGTCTTTACCTTCATACCACGAAAATAATACGAAAGTCATATACCGTCAATTAAAAATTGAATAAAAAAAGGGCCCGAAGGCCCTTTATTCAAAGTTTAAAACAGCAAACCCCTCGGCTGAATCAAAAAAATTCAGGAAGCCACGGAATTGTCTAAAAAGTCATTATCAGACTTTTTAGACTCACCTGCTGAAACGACTTTGCCTGCTTCCTCGCTCTTCTACCGAAGTGTGGGCAAGTTTCTGAAATCAATCCGCAACCACAGCAGACGCTCAAGTTTGAAGCAAACTTTCCGCGGAACGTTCCGCAACTTTGTACAAAGTTGCGGAACTGTCTGCTGCTCTATGCGGTTTCAAAAACTTGCCTAACGGGCTCAAGGCCCGTTAGGCTTTCTCAATAATCAGCGCGCCGCCGACACCACCGCCTGCACATATGGAGCCCATGGCATATTTTGCGCCGTTGTCAAGATCCATCAACTGGTTTACCAGAACGCGTAGACCGGTTGCTCCCAATGGATGTCCCATTGCCAGAGTACCACCGTTCGGGTTTACATCGCCTTTTTCCAGACGTGCAACCAGATCATGACCAAATTCATCGCGCGCAACCATCATCGAACCCAATGCAGTTGCAGCAAACGCTTCATGAATTTCATAGGTTCCAATATCATCCCAGGTTAAGCCTGTATTCTCTAGAGCTTCTTTCATTGCATATGCAATGCCCAGTCCCATAACAGAAGGATCAACCCCATAGTAACCCCAGCCTTTGATATAGGCTTTTATCGGCAGTCCCAACTCTTTTGCTTTCGACTCAGTGGTTAATAAAGTAGCGCCAGCACCATCTGATTGAGGGCATGCATTAAATAAAGTTACAACAGGACTTTTTGAATCATCAAATGATTTGCCAATAAATTTACCGAAATCATCATAGAGACCTTTCAAACCGCCCGGCATCTTTTCATAGATGGCAAATGTTTTTTCAAATCGCTCTGGTTTCTCAACAAAACCGGATTTTGACATGATGTACTCATCTTTTTCAAGTTTTTCACCGTCACCATTTGTAACCGGTACCAGGTATTTATCATATTTACCTGCATTGAGTGCATCAAATGCTTTTTTATAGGAACCATGGGCATATTTGTCTAAATCACCACGCGCAATATCCAGTTTCTGTGCCACAATTTCTGCAGTTGTAAACATCATTGCATTTCGAATAGGATCATTTAACCCTTCTTCTACCCCATCAACAGGAGTTACACCCAGATCAAGTGCTTCTGCCCAGTTTGCTTTTAATTTTGCAACCGTCGAAGTTTTACTGTTGGTACGAACGTTATCTAAATAAATTGGCATGCTCGACATGCTTTCTTCACCTACAACCAGTACCATATCATTTTCACCAGTGATAATGCGTCGGCTTGCTTCAAAAATTGCCTCATAGCCCGATACACAATTGTTTGCAATTGTGACCGCATTTGCCGACAAAGGAAGCTCGGCTTTTACAGAAAGTACTCTGGCAACATTCGGAGCTTTAGAAGATTGTGAAATTTCTCCCGCAACCACTCCGTCAATGTCCGCTTTCTTAACACCGCTGCGCTTAATGATTTCTTCAACCACAATGCTGCCGAGATCATAAGAAGGCATCTTCTGGTATGCTTTACCGGCTTGCCCGATAGGGGTTCTTACCGCATCAACGATGACTATGCGATCGCCGTCGCGATCAAATTTTATATTTTTTTTACCCATTCTAGTCTCCTATTTTCCGTAATGTGTTTTCAACTCTTCTTTCATGACAGGTACTACATTGAACAGATCATCTACTACACCGAAAGTAGATACTTTAAAGATTGGGGCGTCCGCATCTTTATTGATCGCTACGATGTACTTTGAAGATCCCATACCGGCCATATGCTGAATTGCACCCGAAATTCCCACCGCAATGTAGAGATTCGGTGAAACCGTCTGTCCGGTTTGGCCAATTTGCAGAGTATGATCTACCCAGCCTGCATCTACTACAGCACGGGTTGCACCAACACCGGCACCCATAAGATCTGCCATTTCTTCGATCATTGGTCCAAAGTTTTCTGGTCCTTTAATTCCACGACCACCTGAAACAACAATGTCTGCTTCTGTAACAGAAACACGGTTTGTGGCTTGTGCTGAATAACTTACTTGTTTGGCTTTCAAGCCTGAGAGATCGACAGTTATATTCTCAACGCTACCGGCCCCGGCTTCTTCAGCAATTGGCTGGGAATTTGGGCGGATGGTTACCACCTGTGGGGTGGCCTTGCATTTCAATTCTACATAGGCTTTCCCGGAATATACCGGCTTCTTAATTTTTACTTTATCGCCATCCAGAGAAATTTCTGTCGCATCACTGATTACAGCAGAACCCAGATGAGTTGCGATACGGGAAGAAATATCCCGGCCTGTCCAGCTATGAGGAACCAGTACAATCTCATAGCCTTTGTCTTTCACTAAAGCTGCAATTGCTTTCGCATATGCTTCACCACTATATTCAGCGGCTTCACCGGCATACACTACACCTGCACCATGTTTTGCAACTTCTGCGGCACAACCTGCTGCACCTGACCCGATAAGTACCGTGTCTACACTGCCGGCAAGTTTCTTACCAACACTTGTTACTTCACGCGAGGCTTTTTTTAATTGTCCCCCGCCTATTTCACCTACTGCTAATATTTTTGGCATATTGTTTCTCCTTAGGCTTAAAGAGCCTTGATTTCTTCGGCCAGAGCTTTCACTAAGGCTTTTGCTTTTTCTGCTGCATCCGCACCGTCAATTACCCGTCCGGCTGGACGCGGCGGAGGTGGTTCAAAACCAACCACTTCAATACGTGCTTCACCAGAAACACCCAGCTCTGAAATATTTTTTACTTCGATTGGTTTTTTCTTTGAGGCCATGATTCCTTTTAAAGAAGGATACCGTGGCTCATTCAAACCTGCATTGGCTGTTACAACAACGGGATACGAAGATTCATATACCGCATCGCCACCTTCTGCTTCGCATTCAATGATCGCCTTATCGTCTTTCAGTTCGACTTTTTTTGCAAATGGCACCACGCCCCAGTCTTTGAGGGTCGCCATAATCAAGGGAACCTGACCGTTATCAGAGTCACTGCCCTGGCGGCCTGCTAAAATCACTTTATATTCTTTACCTTCGATTGCTTTGAGAAGTGCCTCGGCAATACCGAAAGAGTCAAGCATCTGGTAACTGTCTGTTTTTACCTGGATCGCAGTATCTGCCCCCATTGCAAATGCCTGACGCAGCGAGGCTTGAACAGAGTCATCGCCTACTGAAATGGCTGTTACGGTACCGCCTGATTTTTCTTTAATGCGAATTGCTTCTTCGAGAGCAATCTCATCATAGGGAGAGATAATCCATTTTGAAACTCCCGCTTCATTGATTTTATTGCCCGATACCGTAATCTTTGCTTCAGTATCAGGTACCTGTTTAATTAACACCAGTATGTCCATTTTTCCTCCTTTTTTTAACCTATAAGTCTAATGTATCTACCAGACGCAGCAGATTTTTCATGGTGCGTCGAATGTAGCGTAAATTCAGGGAATAATAAATTTCTTTCCCTGATTTTTTTCCCAATATCATCTTGGCCTCGCGCAGCACACTCAAATGGTGGGATACGGTTGGCCTGCTGACATTGAAATAAGCAGCAAGATCATTGACACACAATGACTTGTGCTTGCCCAGCAGTATAATAATACCCTGCCGGGTCTCATCTGAAAGTGCTCTGAGCACTGGCGTTCGAAACACATTGATATCAGAACGGTCAATACTCCGTTTTGCTAATCTTGGTTTCGTATCTGCCGACCGCAGGCCGGATTCCGGATTCTCTACTCCCTGCACCGTGGTCTCCAGTTAATTCTAATACGTTGAAATCAATCAACGCGTTGACAGAATTCGACACGTATTTCTCGGGTCAAGGAATATTTGCAGTTAACGCCGAACTTTTCTTACCCAATTGATGCCGGTTTGTTTTTCTGCTTAAATTTCACAAGCAGCGCTGCGGTCATCCACCAGAACCCGACATTCAATAAAGCCCAGTTTAGCGAGGCGAAAACCTTGCTGCAGCCAAGCCCAAGCAGAAAATCAAAAATCAGTTTATGAAATTCGGGAAAACCGGCATCTAGCTTTGCCCAGATTACTGTACAAATATAAAAGATCAAAGAATTTCTGCCCATAAACAAAACCGGTGTCCAGAAAGGGCTCTGCCAGAAACGATCTGTTCTGTTTTGCCTATTTGGCTGCCTTTCGGGCACAAACTGTGGTACGAGCTGTAAAAGTGCCCAGATCAGGCCGGCCGTGGCGAGAACATAAGAACTGCTCCATAGGTTTTTGTTGAATGGGAAAACATGCATCCACCCTGCACCCAGCAAAATTAAAAACCAGGGAAGCAAACGATAAAACGGCGGAGGGCTTTCTTTACTCGCAAAATACCTGCCGGCCAGATAACCCAGCAGCCCGGTACAGATTGACGGCACTGTGGTCAACACACCCTCAGGATCCCAGGTTCGGGAATGCCGCCATAAATGCTGCTCGCCCAGTAGACGGTCAGAAAAGGCAGCCCATGTATCTGCCGCACGCTGTTCTGAGAACGGCAGTCCGGTGGGCCCTTCTGTGTAGACGATCAATACCGTGTAACCGGTGAGTATAACTGCTATGGAAATCCATAGCAAGGGTACCGGCAGTTTGCGCAATAAAATAACCGCCAGATAGACCACAGCGATTCTTTGCAGTACCCCGGGAATGCGCAGGCTATGGAAATCCATAGCCGGTATAAAATTAAGCGCCAACCCGAGGGCAAAAAGCAGACAAAATCGTCGAAAACTGCGCAATGTTAAAAGGGGCGAATCTTTTAAACTATGGGCTGCGGCTACCGCAGTTCCCATTAGAAACAAAAACGAAGGAAAAACCAGATCTGCAAAGGTCAAGCCATGCCAGGCAGCATGCTTCAAAGGCGGATAAATATGCGACCAGGAGCCCGGGTGGTTCACCAGAATCATCCCCAGAATTGTCAAACCCCGGGCCAGATCGAGATGAAACCATCGCAGCATCGGGCATTGTCAAAATAACATTGACCGCCCCAAACCTTTTTTTACAGTAAGCGCAAATGGCATTTCATCGAATTCTGGTAGCCTTTGACGGCAGCGAACAATCTGTAACTGCCTATGCTCAGGCCAATAAACTCTGCAAAGAATTAAAGGCACAACTTGCTGTGGTCAATGTGTTAGACCCCGAATTTGCAATTGAAAATCCTGATGCAGGCATGGTCAGAGCTGTGATTATCGATGAAATGCGGGAAAACCAAAAGACCATGCTCTCTTCGCTGATTCCCGAAAAACCGGCTACCCCGCCAACCCTGTTCAGTGCAGAGGGAAATCCGCCTGAAGAAATTCTCAAAGCTGCTGAAAGCTGGAATGCAGATCTCATTATCATCGGTACCCATGGCAGAACCGGTCTTGCCCGCCTCTTGATGGGCAGTGTGGCAGAGCAAGTGTTGCGTCATTCTAAAATTCCGGTTTTGACGTACCCTCATCCCGAGCGTTAAAATGCAGCCCGGTTCCCGTCCCTGGCAGGAAAACCTTTTCAGAATTATCTATTTGTCTGATACCCGAGCCGGCCGAAATTTCGATCTGGCTCTATTGGTAACAATCATCTCGAGCATTGTTCTGCTGGCAATTGAGACCGTTCCCGGTTATTCCGTTGAGGTGTACCTGTGGCTTGACATTGCAGAATGGGCCATCACTTTTCTCTTCACTATCGAATATATTTTCAGAATACTTTCGGTAAAAAAACCTCACTCTTATATTTTCAGCGCATACGGCATTATCGATGTTTTGTCTATACTGCCCACCTATCTGAGTGTTTTTCTTCCCGAACTCGAATTTATGGTGGTGTGGAGAGCTGTTCGATTGCTTAGAATCTTTCGTGTTTTGAAATTGACACATTTTTTACGAGAAGCCGATACATTAACCCGCGCCTTAATCGCAAGCCGTCGCAAGATTTTGATCTTCTTTTTAAGTCTGCTTGTCTACGTCGTAATCTTCGGAACCTTGATGTTCATCATTGAAGGGCCAGAAAACGGCTTCACCAGTATTCCCATTGGTATCTACTGGGCGGTTGTGACTATGACCACCACCGGATTCGGCGATATTGTACCCAAGACCGCAATCGGGAAATCTTTGTCATCTATCGTCATGCTGTTGGGTTATTCGATTCTGGCCGTACCTACGGGCATTATCAGTGCAGAGATCGCACGCACCGACTCGAGACCAAAGAAAACCCCACCAGATTTTCTTGCATGCACCCAGTGTGGCGAAAAAAGCCACAAACCAGAATCAAAATTCTGTTTTAATTGCGGAGCTTCTCTGCAACGCAAACGGGCCGGCCTGGTTTAGCCTTAGCGTTTACGCTGCAGCATATCATCGAGATTGTATTGCATCGCCTCTTGGGCTGCATTCGGGGCGGCATTCTTCTGGTAACGCACTGGTGATGAGGCAATGATTCTATCCCAGATTTCTTTATCAACGATCAGTTCATAGGCAAAGTCAAACTTCAAATTCTGCCCCGGGTTTAGATCTATTGTCCAGGTCAGTATTCCATTCTGGTCTTGAGCAACATCTTTTCGGCTGGAGCCAAGAAACCGGGTTACTATATTGGGATCCATAGTCACAGGAAACTGGTCCATGACTGTCAGATGTTTCACCTTACTGGTAAAGTTATTTACCTCAAACTCCCATTCATTTACCACATTTACTTTCTTGGTAAAGACTCCTGTCGATTCAATATTTCCGCGTTTCAGGTTCCGTTTGACCTGCATGCGCTGGTCAACTCCCAGATACAGTTCAAATTCTTCTTTCGAGGCAATAAGACCCGGCATTGTGCTTTCGCCGGTAAAATTGCCATCGAGGTAGATGCTGAGTTTTCCTGCCGGTAAAGAGCGACCGGTCGTATTTTTCATTTTAGCTTTCAGGTATACCGAAGTTGACAGAGCGGGAATCGCCAGATGCGAAACTTTTGCATTGAGCTGGTCTTGGGCAAGGGTAACTTTATGTTCACTTTGATCGCTGCGAATTGTCTCCCGGGTCACCAGTTCAAATGTCTGGGTCGAGGTTTCCGTTTGGTTTTCAGGTTCTACCAGAGGAGCTGAACCTTCATCCCGCAGTTCACTTTCTTCAAGCATGGGAGCTGCAGCATCGGCCATTTGTCCTCTTGTTTTCGCCATATTGCTGAAAAAGCTCGAAGCCGAGACCCTCCACGGAGTTAATGTACCCGGGGTTGAACCCGCTGCCGGCAGAGCAGTTGAAAGAGTCAATTTGACATTCGTCCAGTCTTCACCGGTATTCTGGCGAATTGCAGCATGAGACACCAGAGTAAAATCATTGCTCTCGCTGTTTCCCTGAATATCATACACTCCCGTCCAGGAGACATTTCTCACCTGATATTCGAGAATTACTGCACCCGCACTTGCACCACGGTTATAAGTGACATCGACCTCAATAGGCGAATAGCGATCATTGTTGCGGGTGCGCGAGGCTGTAGCGCGCAGCCTTTGAATCGATGCATTGAGATCATTGCGCTTTTCTTCTGCCAGATATATTTTCTTTTGATAATCGCTTCGTTTCTGCTCGGTAAAGTCTAATGCCATCTGCCAGTTTTTTACAGAAAACACGCCAATCGAAGCTTCCCGGTCAGAACGTTCACTGGAGAGTTTGGCAAAAGAGTCTACCAGTTTCAGCTGTTCCCGGTAATTGGTTAGAAGATCATTCTGTGCCCGCACTTCTCTCTCGAGTTTCTCTATCTGTTTTTCAACCGGTGACTGAATGCGCTCAGAATCATCGGGGTTCACTGTCTTGGCTACCCCGGAAACAGAAAGTCCTTCACCTGAGACACGTAGAGTTTCTGGTAAAATCGAAACCGGCAGGCGGATGAATCTCACTGCACCGCTTTTAATATTCCCTGTGGGAACAACATACTTTCGCTGTACTAGTGCCCGATTGGGAAAGGCAGTTACCGAAAAGATTTCACCTTCGACTTTTTGAATTTCAGCGCCAGATATAGATAAAGTGCAAACGAGCAATATGGCAAACAGATAAACAGATGAACAGAATCTATACATGAACCTTTGACGAAAAAAGTAGGGAATCGTTCAAAATTTGAGCATCACACAACCGACAACCACAGAAATTCTCGATATCAATTTCCCGATCAATTGCCGGGCAAGATCGAGTCTGTTTTCTCTTTTGCCGGTTTTTCTGCCGGCGCAGGGTCGCTACCGAGAGGGTCAATCACCGGGGTTGGGTCTATTGGGACTTCTGGGGTACCGGGAGCACTGGAATTTGTATCTTCTACCCCTTTCGGTTGTTCAACGGGAGTGGTATTGCCACCTGAGAGTGGCTGCAACTGTACTTCACCGGTTGCCGGGTTGTAGGTCAGTTCACTGGCAATCGCTTTGGGAATGATCCAGCCTTTTTTAGCGGCATAATCCCGTAATTCATTCAGAGAATCTGGCAGCCTGCCTTCCAGTTTTCTGAATTCAAGTACCAAATACTGGGTTCTCAGCTTTGCCACATCATCAATCTGTCTGAATTCGCTGCTCACAATTTTTGCAATTTCTCTGGTGGGAATCTGGACCAGACCGGCAGAACTCAGCAGTTCGACTTTATTGTCATCAGAATGCACAATGTTGCCCAGTAGCGCACTGCCATCGCGCAGGGTGATGAGATACACTTTTTCATCATTGTCTGAATACTTGACATAGACCACCTGTTCTACTTCAGGCAGGTACACAATGCGACCCGCGGTCAAGCGCGGTTCAGGGTATCCCCGTTCTTTCATTTCCTGATACAATTCTGCCAGTGATGCGGGCACACGTCCTTTTTTCTGTTTTACATCTCTGACCACACGCTGGGCTTCGGCGATAATCTCAAGATCTAAACCCGGGTTGACTTTACGCACCTCTTCTGGTTTAGGCAAATAATACGTGAAGCCCGCCCCGAACATATGACTGGCACCATCTAACGGAGACTGCGCCATAGCATAATCAAGGCTGTAGCCAAAGTTTTCATTGCGTTTGTCTCTCAGGCCGACCCCGCCAGAAAAAGCGGTCACTCCGCCTGTTGAATAATGCTGCAGGTTATACGACACCCCTGCCCGAAAGGCAATTATCGAGAACAGCTTGTATTCGAGACCTGCAGAATACCGCATGCCGCCGAGCTGTACATAGTGGTGAAAGCCATGAAAAAAATCAAACTGGTTCATTTTGAACGCATAGAGACCAACATAGTGAGAAACAGAATAGCTCAAAGGAGCAGGCTCTGACTCCTGAAAGAATTTAGCCGGGGTTCCCAGGTTATGCACAACCACAGCAAGTGCACTGTCGGGCATATCGGTTACATAGCGCATGAAATTAGGTCTTGGCATTCGAAAATAAAACATGCCCGACAAATCTGCTGCAAAACCGGCTGCACTGAAATCTCCCAGGCGGGACTGCCAGCCTTTCAGATTGGTACCCAAAACAAAAAACCGCTCTTTGCCGGGAAAGCGATACGAAAACCCCAGGCCGCCCGAAAAGAATGAAACCGGGGCCGTACCCTGTCGGTCACCGAGATCATCGAGTATCTGCAGATCATCGGTTGAGACAATCTGCGCATAGGCCCCCATATCAAAACCATAACCGGGAAAACGAAGAAAAAGGATATTATTGCGAAATTCATCAAAAAAGAAAGGGCGGCTTGAAAAGTATACAGACATGGGTACTGCCTGCGGGCTATAATAAGGAAGAGACAGCAATGAGGGATTGATCAGCATGCCATCGGTTCTACCCCCCAACGCACCAGAGGCCCCCGATAAACCCACATCTTGCGGGGCGGCATCTAAAGTAAGATACGTAAGTGCAGAACCACGCGTCTGGGCCATCAGCGGGACCATGAACGCACTCAAAAAAAATAAAATTATTGATAGATATCTTAATTTCATTACGTCTTATTTGCCGAAACTATAAAGAGTATCGGCACAATCGCCCACAAGACTATATGACGAGACATCACTTCAAACTTCAACAGACTTTTGCCTATTTTTTGACCCTTGGTGTATTGACATTTCTGTCGGCAGATTTGCACTCCGTCGATATACAAAGAATGCCCTGGCCAATCAGCAGTGAGTACAGTGAAGAAGCTCCCTCTCTCTCGTGGGACGGGACTATCATGGTCTTTGCGTCTAACCGGCCGGAGGGTCGAGGCGCATATGATCTGTATGAAAGCCGCTGGCAAAATGGTCAATGGTCGACCCCCCAGCCTTTGTCCTCAATCAATACCCGTTTTTATGAAGGCTATGCAACCCTCTCGCCCGATGGGAATCTTCTTTATTTTTCTTCGAACCGGCACCGCGAAGACCCCCGCCATAAAGATCTTGATATTTATGTTTCTGTGCGTAATTCATCCGGCCTGTTTACTACACCGCAAAAAGTAAATGCCTGGAACTCAGATGCGTTTGACGCAAAGGTAACCCTGTCGCAGAATCTGAAGACCGCCTGGTTTGCATCGTCACGCAAAGGCGGGAAAGGCGGCTCTGATATTTATGTATCGGTGCAGGAAAAAGCCGGCTGGAGCCGTCCGGTGCCTGTTTCAGGAGAGATCAATACCGAGCATGATGAATTAAACCCGCTGGTTACCTTAGGCGGGGAATATCTGTTCTTCAGTTCAAACCGACCGGGGGGTAAAGGCGGCTATGACTTTTATGTCTCAAGCCGGGAAAGCGAAAGTTCATCTTGGCGAAAACCAGACCCTGTCTCATTGCCAATCAATGACAGTAAAAACCAGATTTTTTTCTATGTTGCTTCTCACCCAGATTTATTCTATTTTGCAGCAGGTAAAGCAGATGAAGAACATGTGTTTCATATTGATGCCCTGCCCCTCTCGATACACAACACCGTATATGTTCACGGTAAGATCGTAGAAGATACGACAAAGCGCCCACTGGCCAACCAGCCGGTATTTTTTCAAAACCTGAACCCGAGTGTTCATCCCTCTGGTTTCAGATTCCCGAATAGAATTGAATTTCAAACCAACTCAAGAGGTGAATATTCTGCATACCTGCCGGTCGACAATACGTGGATTCTGAGTATTGATAGCCCTGCTCTTGATACAGTACGAAAAGTTTTGAATCTGAAAGGTTTCGATCAAAAATCTGTAAATCTAGATTTTAATCTCAACCCGCGAAAAGAAGACAAGTCTGGTCTGGCCATGTTTGATTCAGAAAAAGCAGAAATCAATGAACTGTTGCTCGCCGAACTCGATACCAGAGCCAATGAATTGAAATACTCGAAGGGTATCATCTATTTATTCGGCTACGTTGACTATGTTGAAAGCCGTGAACGAGCCAATCGCGGCCTGGGCTACAAGCGGGCAGAAGCCGTGCGTAAACATTTTATTGAACGAGGTATTGCCGAAGAGAGGGTAAGAATCGCCGGTCAGGGTATTGCCGGGAATGCACAGAGCCGGTTTAATCCCGAAAAACTTTCCCGTGCCAGAATTGTCACCATACGTCTGGTAGATCAGGAAAGCTGAGTGGGAGAATGCAAGCAAACCATTTAAGATTAACGCAGATAACTTTTCTTGCTACTCATTGACTTAAAATATGTCAAGAAAAGCGTTCACGGGCAATTTGAGAATGCCGATAATTGAACAAAAGGAACTACCTTGAAAAAGACGATACACATAATTTTTCTGTTGATATTCATCTGGCCGGCAGTACTGGCGCCGGTTACGTTCGAATACACCCCCGAAAATGATGAATCGGGCTTTTTAATTGATGCCCCGGCCGACTGGGAGCGTTACAGCCAGTCAGATGGCAAATCGGGTTCCATGCTGTTTTACGATTCAAACTCTGAGAAAGATGTCTACATTGAGGTGAGATCCATCCGCCTTGATTCTGACTATACCCTGCGCGAACTGATGCACCTTGTAACCGCCCGATTAGCAATGCGTTTTTATTTTGTTGAGATGATTACCGAGGGCAAAGCACAGTTTCGCCCCGATGTCTATGCCGCTACCTGGAATATCAGTGAGAAAAACAAAACTTTCAAGGCCCGCACTGCATTTATTCTGCAGGACCGCCATGCCGTAATTGTATTCTGCATTGCGCCCCCTAAAGATTTTGCACGCCATGCGGTAACGTTTGAAAATGCGATTCAATCTTTTCGATTTCCGGGGAACCGCTGAGATGAAATTCTCATTCTCAAAAATCATTTTCCGCTTTCCCAGATTTTTAAGTTTATTTGTCATAATCTTTCTGGCTTTCATTCATACTGACTATACCCGCGGTGCGACGGAGACCCTGCCCGCAACAGATAAAATTTCAGAGAATATACTGAAGCTGTACCCCAAAGGTTCCTGTGGCAGTGAGCTGGGCAAATACAATGGCTCATCGTTTGTCGTAGTGGCCTGTGATTCTTCTTTTCTTGAACAGAACAGACAGGAATTTCTTGATCTAATGTTTCGCTATGGCTTGAAATTTGTCGGTGAAGAAATGAAGTTCGCCCGAAAAACAGGCCATTATTTTTATACATTCTCTTATGTCGACCCGACCGGTCTGCGCAAGCTTTATGTGAAACTGCATTTTAGAAATTCTTATTATCTATACAAAAACCCGTTCAATACCGGTCGCATTGCCATTCTGGTTGATAATCTTGCCAATATCGATGAACTGATACTCTGGCAGACCCTGGGTTTGCGGTTAAGCTATGCCGTGGTTCCTTTCAAAGAAACCACCACCGAGCTGGGAGTTCGTATCAATGAATACAACCAGGGGCTGTGGGTTTCCTTATCCTTGAATCCTATTGAAATGTCTTCTGATCTTGGTTCAGTTTTGAGTGTCGAAGAGGCCCTTGAAGCCGGTCTGGTTGAACCCTATGTGCAGAGGTCATTGCAGAACCTGAAAGGAGCCAAGGGGATGATTGACCGCAACGGTAAAGATTTTCTCAAAAATATTGCCGCCTTACGACAGTTGTTTGCCGCACTGCAAAAATACGGTATCACACATTACCTTGATTCACTAAATTATAAAGGCACAGCCGCTGTCGAAACGGCCAGAATAATGAACTTAAACTCTCTGCGCCCTACTCTGGCAATATCGAATTGTCGCCGGGGCTTGAGTGTAATTCGCAACATGACGAAAGTTGCACAAAAAAATGAACTGACGATTGTTAAATTCAGGGCGGATGACAAACTGTGCGTCAGACAACTGCAGCTGGCCAAGAAAAAAGGCATGTTTAAGAAACTTGAATTCATCAACCTGACGATGTGAACGTTCTGAATTCCGGGAAAGTATTTTATCTGCAACAATCCATTCAACGCACGATTGTCTTATTATTACTGCTATGGATTTCCATAGCCAATGCCTTTGCGGTCGAAAAGTTACCCCTTGTACAACTCAACTACCAGAATAAAGAACTCAAGCTTCTGCGCGCTGAAATTACCGAAAATATCAAGCAAGCCGGTTATCTGAATGCCGGTAAGATACAATGGCGCCGGTATATCGTGAAAAAAGAGGATAATTTTTTTATGATCATGGCCAAGGTAATGCTTGACCATGACACCCTTTCATCGGTAAATTCGCTGGCATCTTTATGGGATCTCGAACCCGGCGATGAATGGCTGTTGCCCAATACCCGAGGTATCGCAGTTCGTATGCAAACCGAACGGGCTGCAGAGAAATACAAAATCCCCGCATACGCAATTGTTAATGTGCCCGGTAAAGCCGGATATGTCTTTCTGCCGGGAATTTCTTTGCACCCCGATGAACGTACGTATTTCAATCTGGCTACGTTTCTGCGCCCGGTAGCGGGAAGACTGAGTTCAGGTTTTGGCAAACGCAAAGATCCTTTTGAGAAAAAAGAACGTTTTCACAAGGGAATTGATATCGCCTGCCCGATTGGCAGCCAGGTAGTGGCCTCGGCTGCCGGCAAGGTTGAATTCGCCGGCCGAAAAGGCGGCTATGGCGTTACAGTCATAATTAATCATGGGAATGGTTACCGCTCTTTGTATGGTCATTTGAGCAAAGTAAAGATTAAAAAAGGCGCTACGGTTAAGCGTGGCGAGACCATTGCACTGTCAGGCAATACCGGCGCCTCAACCGGGCCACACCTGCATTTCGAAATACATCGAGAGGGTAAACCGCGCCGCCCCGATTTCAAAGGTCACTACTCGACGGGCAAGTAAAAGTATTGATTTGACTACAGATCAAAAATAGAAAACGGGGTATAAATGATTGCCGCGAGAATAGAAAAACCGTTTGAGATCATGGCCCGCTTCATTTGGCGCAAGCCGTTAATCGTTTTAACGATTTCTCTACTGCTCATTCTAGTGGCTGCCTGGCAAATGACCCGTTTGAGGCTTGACCCCAGCCTTGAAAGCCTGCTGCCCAAAGATCACCCGGTCATTGTCAACATTCAGGAAATCGAGAAGATGTATGGCAACCTGGCCAGTCTAACAATTTTATTGAAAAGTGACAACCTGCCCCAATTGACGAAATTTGCCGACAAGATTGCGGCAGCGATTGAAAAGAATGAAGAAATTCGCTATGTTGAGTATAAAAAACCATTGCCGTTTTTTGAGAAAAATCTTCTGCTCTATGCCGACCTGCCCGATGTGCAGGAACTGTATAACCGGTTAAAAAAGAAATTTGATTATGAGCGCCGGCAGAACAATCCCATTATGCTCGACCTGGGCGATTATGAAGATGACCCGGGATTCAAGATCAATGACCTTATTGAAAAATACCGAAACCGGTACACAGTAGGCAGTGAGACAGAAAATTCAAGTGAGTACTATTACCGTAAACTTGAGAAAGACGGCAAGACCCTGCACGCACTGGTGGTCTCTATTAAACCTCTCAAGCCAGCGACTGATATTTCTTATGGAAACAAAATTTCATCTGAAATGCAGGCACTTGTTGCTTCGCTGCAGCAAACCGAAGCACAGAAAAAAATCAAAGTTGAATTCACCGGACAGTACCTGCAGCGCCCCGAATCGTTTTCACTGTTAGGTGAAGACTTTCAGAAAGTTACTCTGGTTTCGATTATCGCCCTGCTCGCCACCCTGGTCATTGCGTTGCGCGGCTTTCGGGCAATACTGTTGATCTTTGGCGCACTGTTAGCCGGCATTATCTGGACTCTCGGCATTACCGGGGTAACTTTTGGCCAACTCAATCTGTTAACCACCTTTCTGGTTGCGATCTTATTCGGTCTTGGTATTGATTTCGGTATTCATTTTTTCATGCGCTATAAAGAAGAGCGAGAAAACGGACGCGAACCCGAAGATGCTTTTTTCAGAATGTACACCGAGACAGGGGTCGCTTCTACCATCTCTGCTTTGACTACTTCTGTTGCTTTTTTTGGTTTGACCTTCAGTGGGTTTCGCGCCTTTACAGAATTCGGTTATATCGCGGGAACGGGAATTCTGATCATCCTGATTGCCTACCTGACGGTTTTTTCATCGATTCTGGCAATGATCGAGAAAAAAGTACCAATGAAATTTCGGGGCGGATTGATTCACTTGCGACTGCCTGACTTTCTGATTCATAATCCCGTGCAGCGAACTGTCTTTTTTATCGTGTTCACAATTGCCTCGCTGTGGGGCATCCGCCATTTACAGTTTAATTATGACTTCTCACGACTTCTGGCATCTGACGGACTGCCTTCTTACCAGGTCGACCGTGAGGTGAGCGATCTGTTCAATCGGGATTTTGACACCCCGACAGTAATCTTACCCAAAAACGCAGAGCAAGAAAAAAGGATTCTCAAACTGATTGAAGCGCGTATGGAGAATAAAGATGAGAACTTCCCAGTAAGGCGGGCAGTCGGGGTTTCAACCTTTATTCCTGAACGCCAGCAGGAAAAACTTGCAGTCATTCGCAAAATCAAAAATCTGATGGATCTCAATAAAAAATATTCTCAGCTGCTGGCTAAAGAGAAACGGGTAAATACCAGAAATTTTGAAGATCTGCTGGTCAAAAAGCCGATCACCATCTCTGACCTGCCGGTATCCATCCGCCGGAACTTTACCGGCGAAAATGCCCAGAATGAAAAATTTGCGATATTGCTGTGGCACAATGCAGACCTCAATGACGGTCGGGAAGCCTTACGTTATGCCGCTGCACTCAACAGTTTGAAACTCGACGGGCAACCACTCAAAATTGCCACAGAGCATCTAATCTTTGCCGGTATTTTGACGATTATTGCAGAAGACGGTCCGTTTATTCTGCTCTACTCTCTGGCGGCTGTGTTCCTGCTGGTATTTATTGACTTTCGCGCAATTCATCGTGCGGTCCTGGTCTTATCACCCGTAATCTTCGGCCTCATCTGGATGGGCGGCACAATGGGAGTTCTGGGTATCAAGGTTGATTTTATCAATGCAATTATGTTCCCTATTGTGGTTGGTATTGGTATCGACAGCGGGGTGCATTTGTATCACCGCTACCGAGAATCTGGCAGTGTATTTACCGCAGTAAAAAATACCGGCGAGGCAGTGCTGTTGAGTTCGCTGACCACTATGATGGGCTTTGGAGCTCTGGCCCTGGCCCATAACCCTACTATTCAGGGCCTGGGTCATGTGGCGATCATTGGTATTATATGCACTGTACTTTCTGCCTTATTATTTTTACCCGCTAAAATACTGTTAGGCCAGCAGTGGAAACTCGGTAAACTCGATCAGGAAGGTGACGACCCTGACGATGAGTTATTGAACACTATCACAGAA
This sequence comes from Leptospiraceae bacterium, assembly GCA_020440825.1. Lineage (GTDB taxonomy): Bacteria > Spirochaetota > Leptospiria > Turneriellales > Turneriellaceae > JAGRNJ01. The sequence goes on from JAGRNJ010000024.1 coordinate 41,518, forward strand.
GATGAGCCTTCGACTTCTGTGAGTAAAAAATCACATAAATCACCTGCAAAGCCAAAAGCAGCAACTTCAAAAAAGTCCGGCCCGGTTAAAAAACCAGCCTCACCGAACAGTAAATCTGATAAACTCCAGAAACCATCGAGTACTGCAAAATCGTCAGCTAAGACATCGGTAAAAGCCAAAACCAAAAAATCTGCCAAAACAGAAAATCAGAAGAAGAAAACCACTGCAAAGAAAAAACCATAATGAGAATCGGCATTGGCTATGACATACATGCAACCTGCCCGGGTGAACGTTTAATCTTAGGCGGGGTAAGTATTCCTGCCCCGTTTTCACTGAAGGGTCATTCTGATGCGGATGCTCTTTTGCATGCAATCACCGATGCCATTCTCGGTGCATTGGGAGAGCCCGACATTGGTACTTTTTTCCCGCCTTCAGATTCGGTGAACAAAAACAGAGACAGTGCCGATTTTCTGAAATTTGCCATCGATAAAATGCGTGCTGCAGATTTTGAAATTGCAAATATTGATTCAAATATTATCTGTGAGCAACCCAAAATTTCGCCATACCGCTCAAGCATAATACAGAACATTGCACTTTTATGCAGCATTGATTCTTCTCAAGTGAACGTCAAGGGCCGCACCAATGAAAAGCTCGATGCCACAGGCCGTGGCGAAGCCATTGCCACGCAGGCTGTGGTTTTGCTGAAGCCGGGGTAAGCCGTTTAACCAGGCGGCATAGATGCCCTGAATTGTATTGATGGGAAGATTTAGATGATGCGTGGAATGGTGTTTTAAGACTTCTGCTTTTTCAGCTAAGATTACCTTTAAGATATATCAAATGTATGTTATATTGATAAGCATGAGAGATAATTCAGTCTTCTGAATTTGAAAATCTGTTTTTAGAATTTTCTTCATATTTGATCCGGATAGAAAAGCGGTATTACTGATAAGCGGTGACAAAAGAAATCAGAAGAAATATTTTCATCTGATAGACTATCCAAGACAGAGAACCATGCTCGCAATGAAGTCATAAATTATAAACTGGCTGAACTAAGAAAAAAGTACAATATTCATCAACCGGATTTCCCTAGATTTAAGCAGTCGAGCATATCTCGAATTGAGAGTCAAAAAGATATTAAACTTTCGACGCTCATAGATTATTTACATGATATGAACATGGGATAGTGTCCTCTTAACTGTGTCCGACAAATAATTGCCGGTATAAGGTGCCCTCCTCAGATGTATGTGCGAACAACAAAAGAGGAGAACATATGAACAAAAAGACAGATGAATATTTCAGAAAGGAAGTCAAATCTTTTATAAAAGATTTCTTTGAAACACTAATGCTTGAAGAGCGAAAGCAACATTTAGAAAATACTCCCTTTGATAAGGGTAATGGGTACTATCAAAGAGACCTAACAACCAGTATGGCCCATGTGAATGATCTCAATGTGCCACGAACCAGAAGCGGAGAGTTCAATCCTGTGATTTTACCTGAACGCCGTCGGGCATCCTTTGATCTTGAA
>JAGRNJ010000025.1 GCA_020440825.1 Leptospiraceae bacterium
GAAAATTCTAATATGGAAATCTGGCTATTGATATCTGTAATTGCCGGGACTGCATTCCTGTCATCGGCTTTGACAGCGTATATTACCTATCGTCTGGCAGACCGCATGTATGATATCAAAGTCGAAAAGCGCATCGATCAATTGCCCGCTGAAATCGGTGCAGAAGTTGAAAAAGGTGTGAAAGATGCAGCAGAATCCCTTTTGCCTGAATTCGAAGAGCGTGTGCGAAATGGTTTTCGCTCGTCTTTAAAAGATGCAACTCGCTTAGGCCCTGAGTTGACCAGTTCTGCAATTGAGGCGTCTCTTGAGGCGGGCATCAAAAGTGTAGATATGCTGTTTAAGGGTCCCAGAAGATCGAGGTGATAAAAACATCTATGTGACTCAAGCAGATTTATAAACTCCCATTTCGAGTAGAATATATTTCTGAATTGATTTGCGTAGATTTGTTTTTTCTGAATCGTTTAGGTTTTCATCGTTTAACATTTTTAATTTCTTTTCTGAGCTGCTGATTGTCATTGAGGTAAACTTATCATGGGGAAGTTCGTGCATTAAATCAAAAGCTTCTCTAAAGCGTTCGTTACGGGCAGCCTCCATAATCTGGTGTGTAAGCACTTCTAAAGATAACATAAGTCAAAATGATAGCTTGCTACCAAACGGGAACAATATATCTGCAGAACCAATGCTCATTAAAAAAAATAGATGTCCTTTAAGAGTTTATTGTTGCCACCAAATTCTAAAAATTCCGGATTTCATATCCCAAATGGTCAGGGTTCGGCACATGAAAACTGTGTGAATTCTCAACTGAAGGGATAGAATTGCAAACCACGTATCACAGCTCATGATGAAAACCTCAATATTTACTTCAACGTATTAGGTTCAGATTATTGATCTTGCAGTACTCTGTTAACTGACTTTTTTAGTGGGCCATTACCATGATACAGCTGCCATCTGCAAGATAGTGTTTGCCTGATTCTCTGAGTACTGAAATGATTTCTTCACTTTCTGCCCCGGGTTGAAACCAGAAATTATCAAGGTTCATCTCAATTGCACGTTTCAAAACATTTAGGCCCAGCTTTGCGGGGACTAAAAAGTTAACTATATCTGGTTTTTGGGGTAATTTGGTGAGATCAGGGTAAGCAGGTATACCATCAATCGCACTGGCTTTGGGGTTAATGGGATAGACTTCAAAGTTCTTGGCAGTCAGGTTTTTCAAAATAATATTCCCGTATTTTGTTCTATCATTTGTTGCACCCACCAGAGCAATTGTAGTTTTTGGGTTATTCAGAAGTGAATCAAAATATTTTTGTGCTTCATTATACATAGAGATATGCCATCCCCGCTGGTTTAAAATAAAACAGAATTTTAATTCTGGCCAGAGTTTGTAACTATTTTTGACCGAAAGTTGAGAAATATATTTCAAAAAATTGCCAGGTATCTGCCCCATGAATGGGGGGGTAGGCGTGAAAATCTAACTTGGCAAATCAGAAACGTTAGCAACGCTTTGTCTACCTATGAATCTTTACCTACCATCACCCTATCAGAAAATTTTTATTAATTTAACATTAAGTTTTGCTCTCATCTTGATCATGGGTTGCTCTGCCTCGAAAAGCAGAAAACCCCAACCCGTCGCAACAAAAGGTGTTATTGACCTTCGCGGGCTAGGTGAATCTGCCGAGCCATGGGATTTTGTCAAAGACGGCTCAATCGAACTCAATGGCGAATGGGAATTTTATTGGCAGCAGTTGTTGGAACCCCGTGGTTCGACTCCGCTCACCAACCGGGTCAAAGACCTGCGTTCCCTGAGCGGAGTCGAAGGGAACATGCAATACATTCAAGCCCCCGGAAAATGGAACGGTCATGTAGTAGACGGCAAAGAAATTACTGGGGAAGGATTCGCAACCTATCGGTTGAAGGTACTGTTGCCAGAGAATATGGAAAACCTCGGTTTTCATATCCCGGATGGTCAGGGTTCGGCTCATGAGACCTATGTGAATTCTAAACTAATGGCGCGCAACGGTAAAATCGGCAGGGAGGCCGAGTCAGAAACTCCGCAATATTTACCCCAATATGGCGCCTTGCCTGAAGTATCTGAATATATAATAACCATATATATATCAAATCATGTTCATCAATATGGTGGCCTGCAAACGCCCATTCGCATCGGCTTACAAGCCACCTTTCAAACTGTTCGCGATCGTGCGCGCCTGCTCGAAGGGTTTCTCATTGGGGCATTCATTGTCATGGGACTCTATCACTTAGCTCTTTACTTTTATAGGCGGAAAGATTGGGCCGCGTTTAACTTCGGGCTACTCTGTTTGATAATGAGTCTACGAACTGCTTTAACCGGTGAACGCCTTCTTATCGAAACCCTGCCAACTATACCATGGATCATTTTTTTAAAGTTGGAATATCTTTCGTTTTATATTTTGATACCGGGTTGGACGTTCTTTCTCTACAATTTGTTCCCACGTGAGATTGGTAAGCTGCCCCTAAGAATAGTTGTATTTCTGTCGCTGCCCGCCATCGTAGCGGCGATCGCATTGCCAGCAAGGTGGTTTACCTTCTCGTTGGCTCCCTATCAGATTTTTACGATCGTTGCTATGTGCTATGCAATTGCTTCAATTGTCGGGGCAGTTCTGCAAAAACAGCAAGGGGCCCGGCTTATACTTGCAGGTTTTTTAGTATTCTTCGCCGCCAGTATCAACGATATACTCTACAACCAATTTTTAATCGGGGTTGGGTCTGTGCTACCTCTCGGGCTATTTTTCTTCATATTTGCGCAGGCAGGTGCGCTAGCTCATCGCATTGCGGCCGCCTTCAATACCAGCGAAGATTTGTCGGCAAATCTGGAACTCAAAGTAGAAGAACGCACGCTGGAACTTGAAAAAGCCAGAGATGAAACTGAAAAACAAAAACAAGAAGCCGAAGCACTGAATATTCTTATTAAAAGTCTGAATGAAGATATGGACATCAAAGTAATCATGCAGAAAGTTCATAAATTTATTCAGAATAACTTTAAGATACGTTTCTATATTCTCGCAGTCGTTGATAATGAGAAAAAGAGATTGGTTACAATAGATTCTACTGCTCCTGATTATTTCGCAAAAGAAAATCGAGAGAAAATCAGTAATTTTTCAACAAAAACTTCAAATGTAATTGGGGCGCATGCATTGGCCTTTAAAGTTAAAAGGCCTGCTTATTTCCCGAAGATTAGAACCTCTGGTATGACTCCAGAAGAGCTTGTCATTACCGAGGCATCCAAACTTCAATCATTGCTAATTATTCCACTCATTTTACAAAACGAACCGATCGGGTTCCTTGACCTCTATAATGTTGAAAAAATGAATTTATCGAAAGATGATATTACAAAACTATCAATTCTCGGAGAGCAGCTCGCGGGAATCATTCATGGCTCAAATCTCTTTAAACAGGTCGAACTTGAGCGAAAAAAATCTGAAACACTTCTGCTCAATATTTTACCAGTGGCGACCGCCAATGAACTCAAAGAAACCGGAGCTGTTATACCGCAACAGTTTGACTCTGTTTCAGTTCTGTTTACCGATTTTGTCGGTTTTACAAAAATTTCAGAAACGATGTCTCCGGCTGATCTTGTAAAAGAGCTGGATGGTTGTTTTAGTCAGTTTGATGAAGTTGCCAAACGAAATAATCTTGAAAAACTCAAGACGATAGGAGATGCCTATATGTGTGCCGGTGGCATTCCTGTCGCTAATAAAACACATCCGGTTGATATTTGTCTTGCAGCCCTCGAATTCCGTTCTTTCATGTTGCAAATGCAGGCAATCAAAGACAGTTTGAGCCTGCCTTTCTGGCAGCTGCGCATTGGTATTCATACTGGCCCCGTCACTGCCGGGGTGGTAGGCACCAACAAATTTGCATACGATATCTGGGGCGATACTGTGAACACCGCCAGCCGCATGGAATCGTCAGGAGAACCCGGGAAAATAAATATCTCTGACATTACCTATGAACTGGTAAAAGATTTATTTGATTGTGAATTTCGCGGCAAAAGAAGCGTCAAAGGCAAGGGAGAAGTCGCGATGTATTTTCTGCTGCGAGTCAAACCAGAGTTTTCTTCTGATGCACAGGGCATGCTTCCCAATGATAAATTTATTAAGATGAGAGGTGAGCTGGGGGTATAAACCTCTTGATGCAGCTTTTATTTTATTTCAAAAAATTAGCAAGCATGGTTTTGCCACCTTCGGTTGCAAATGATTCGGGATGAAACTGGATACCTTCGATCGGGTAAGTATCGTGTCGTAATCCCATGATTTCTTTGCCCGCATCGGTGGTGCAGGTTGCTGTTACCGTGAGACAATCTGGAATCGAATTTTCAGCAGCGATCAAAGAGTGATAGCGCATTACTTCGAGATTTTGCGGCAGTCCGGTGAAGACCCCTTTACCATCATGTTGAATGGGGGATGTCTTACCGTGCATCGGTACCTGAGCACGTATTATTTTACCCCCAAACAGCCAGGCAATGCCCTGCATTCCCAGGCACACACCAAGAATAGGCAGGGTCGGGCCAAGAGTTTTGATTGTTTCAGCGCAAATCCCGAAATAGGCCGGGTCTTCGGGAGTGCCCGGGCCGGGAGAAATAATAATATGGCTGTAACCTGCCTGTTGAATTTCAGGCAGGGTAATACTGTCATTGCGCTTTACATCGAGTTCAAAAGGTGTATTTCGATCGAGAAGAATTTCCCCTACAAATTGGTAAAGATTATAGGTGAATGAATCATAATTGTCAAGAATCAGTACTTTCATGATTTTGCCTCTGCGAACTTCTCCATTGCCCGCCGGGCAGCGGCCAGTTTATTCATGATTTCAGTGTACTCTCCTTCGGGGGTTGAATCATACACGATGCCACCTGAGGCCCGGGTAAATGCATCCGACCCATGAATAAAAATAGTTCGGATGGGAATCGCAAAGGTGCAGTCGCCATTAAAGCCGAAATGACCGATTGCCCCGCCATAGGGACCCCGGGGCTGCTTTTCAATTTTCTCAATAATTTTCATTGATTCTATTTTGGGCGCCCCAGACAAAGTTCCAGCAGGGTACACACTTACCAGTCCTGTAAACATATCTTCGTCATGGGCGATGATGCCGACCACCTCACTGGAAATATGCTGAACGTGGGAAAATTTTTTTATATCAAATGCTCTGCGAACCTTGACAGTCCCAAACCGGGCAACCCTGCCAATATCATTGCGGTGTAAGTCAATCAGCATATTGTGCTCAGCAATCTCTTTAGGATCATTGAGCAGCGTTCTTACTGTTTCCCGATCATGCTCGGGATTGTCCCGACGCGGCGCTGTACCTGCAAGAGGAAAAGATTCCATCTCACCCTGGCGTAAACGAAAGATCAGTTCTGGGCTTGCTCCGGTAATTACACGATCAGAGAATTTCATATAGTACATATAGGGCGACGGATTGATTTCTCTCAAGGCTGAATAGACTGCAATCGGGTTGCCCTTTAAGGAATAATCTGCTGTGAAACCGATCTGTACCTGAAACGTGTTTCCCGCTTTGATTTCTTCAATGGCCTCGTTGACCATGGCAGCATGCTCTTCTTTGGTTTTGCTGTAACCTTTGAAGATCGTCTGTGCCTGCATCGGTACATCCTCAGCAAGGTCAACGTCTTCGATAATCTGCATTCGATTCTCTAAATAATAAAAATAGAAAACCTCACCGGTCATTTTATCATAGACCAGACCGTCGATGTACAATCCCAGAATAAAGCGTGGAAAATCTGGATGTGGCTGTAACCTTAAAGATGGTTCAAACCAGGACATTGCATCATAACCGATGTAGCCCACCAGACCACCGGCGTAATTGCGGGTGAGAATATTTTCGGGAATGAGATCTCTCAGCAGCAGATAGGGATTTTCACATTCTATGGATTCTGTTCGACCCGGTGAGTTTGACGAAATCTGCAAAATATTTTCGCTGCCCTGCAGAATAGAATGAGGTTCGAAGCCAATCACTGCATAGCGTGAATCGTATGTATCTTCACCCAATGACTCGAGCAGAAAAACATTTTCATATCTGTGCTCCAGTTTGCGAAAGAAAGAAAAAAAATCTGATTTCAATTCGACGGGCTGATAATTTGGTTTTTGCGGCAATTGCAGCAACGGAGCAGGCATCTACCCTGATTTATTTTGCACGCAGACTGAAAAATAAAAAATTGATAGTTAGCATAACCGGCCCTCCGCCAAATATCGAGTTCCCATCTGGAACTCTGCACTTTGAAGAACAGTTGACGCACTCTTTACAAAAGCAGATTCTGTCTCACAAAATAATCTACTATGAGGTTGCCAGTCTACGGGGCGGTTTGCATTTATGAATAAAAACACAGAATCTGATTCGACCATCAATAAATACAATTTTTTTCTCATTTTATTCGGTGCCATAGTTGGTGTCGTGTTCAGCGGCATTCTCATTCGTCATCATGTTGATCCCAATGCTTCAGGCAGTTTTGTTCAGCAAATGTGCGGAACCGATGCCAACTCAGGTTGCGGGCTGGTAAACCAGTCTGCCTTGTCCAGTTTCCTGGGAATGCCAATTGCTTTCTGGGGTTTTTTACTGTATGGCACGGTTGTTCTGACGACCGCCTTTTATCTTTATACTCGTGAGATTTTTCTGCTGCAAAAAGTATTATGGATGTCTTTTTTTGCTGCCCTGGTCGATATCATCCTGCTGGGTTATTCTGTATTGATACTCAAAACTATCTGCCGGTTATGTGTGATAACATATCTCGGCACCCTGGTAATGCTAATGGGAGTTGTGTTTGAAATGTTGAAAAAAAAATCTGAGCATGGTCTTTTACCCGAATTTAAATCTGTAAAAAATATCGCACCGGGGCTGTGGGTGCTTTTCGCTGTTTTGTTCAGCTTGTTACCGCTTTCCGGCTGGTATCTGGGCCTGGCAAACCCTGCGCCTGTGCAGGCAGGTATCGATCCCCAGATGCAGAAAATGATAGATGCTGCCTTTGAAGATTATTATGCAGAATATAAAAAAGCAGACAAAGTAGATCTTTCTGGCCCCGAAGCTCCAATCAAGGGTAACCCTGCAGCCAAACTTGAATTTGTTGAATTTGCAGATCCGTTGTGCCCTTATTGTGCTCTCTATGCGGTAAAAATGAAAGAACTGGTAATGAAGTATCCCGATAAAATTTCAGTTCGTTTTCGACACTACCCGCTCGATAAGAACTGCAATAGCGGTATGCAGCGACAATTGCATGAGGGTGCCTGTGCCCTTTCTGCCGCCAAAGTATGTGCCGGTGAACAGGGAAAATTCTGGGAAATGCATGATTCGATATTTACCAACCAGCGCAGCTGGTCAGACGGTGCCGTCACTTTACCCAAACTTGGCCAAACCGCTTCATCTTTGGGCCTCAATGAAAAACAGTTTATGTCTTGCATGAACTCAAATGCAACCAAAGCAAGAGTCTCTGCCGACTTGAATATGGGCAACAAGGCCGGGGTAACCGGTACTCCGACCCTCTTTGCAAATGGTCGTAAAATGCCAGGCCTGCGGGTTGAGTTTTTTGATCTGTTCATGTCAAGGTTTATTGAGCGCGAGGCGCGCTGAAAATGCCTCTGGTTGAAGTCAGAAACGATATTGTCAAACAACACGGTCACCAGATTCAGAAGCGGTTTTATCATGATGGCAAAAAACGCTGCTCGGTAAATTTATGGGTAAGAAAATCAGATTCACTGCTTGAACGTTTTCAAGCTTCATTACCCGGTCATGTATTTGAATGGAAAGAAAATGGTATGTTACGCTATGCCAGAGAAGATGAAGGGGATAATCCTATGGGAATGAAACAGTCTCCCGTTATGCTCATGACCGATAAAGTAAACCAGCGGGCGTTGAAAGAATTTATACGTTACCTTAAAATTCAGATGACAGACAGAATGCAAGAATTGCAGCCGGTGATGGAGATCTTGAAGGGGGCAGTGATCGATGAAAATTGATGCAGCGACTCGACTGTACGGCATCATAGGACATCCGCTTGGCCATACGATATCACCGGCAATGCACAATGCCGCACATGAAGCGACAGGCATCAACGCTGTCTATCTGGCCTTTCCCATGAAAAATATAATCCAGATAAAACATACCTTACGGCAGCTGGGTATTCGCGGCTTATCGGTTACTATACCCCACAAAATCAGTATCCGGCGGATTCTCGACAAGATTGATCCTTTGGCATTACAAATCGGGTCAGTCAATACCCTTGTAAGGGGTAAATCAGATCTTTGGGAGGGTTACAATACCGATGGCCCGGGTGCAATTCGTGCGATTTTAGAGACTGGCTTTACTCTGGCCGGCAAAAATGTCCTGATTCTGGGCTCGGGCGGCTCTGCGCGGGCAATTGCCCTGTCTGCAGCACGGGAAAAAGTAAATAAAATTGGCATTGTCTCCCGCAATAAACGGGCGGCTATACATTTGGCAAGAAATATACGGATGGCAAAAGCAGGCCTGAAGTCGACTATTGATCTTTTTCTGGTTGGTAAATCTGCAAAGGCGAGTATTTTGCCGAGTGCAAACTGGGAAAGTTTTGTCCTTACTGAGCCGGGACAATTGCAGAACTATGATTTAATTATCCATACAACGCCAATGGGAATGTTCGGCCATCCGTCCGAAAATGAAATGCTGCTGCCTGATGACTTTTTGCCACGCAAGGCCGTCGTTTTTGATATTGTATACAAGCCGGCTTTGACCCCGCTCATTCGTGCGGCGAAAAAAAGAAAAATGGCAACGATACCCGGGTATACCATGCTCTTACACCAGGGGGCAATGCAGTTTGAGCTGTTTCACAATCGACCGGCCCCGGTAGAAGTTATGGAAAAAGTATTATTGGCAGAATTGAAACGGTAAAGTAAGTTGAAAAAAAGAAAAAAATCAAGCCCGGCACGACGAACTCTTAAACTGCGCCGAAGAATCGCGCTGATAGGATTTAGAGGCTGTGGCAAAAGTGTCACAGGTCAAGAGCTGGCACGATTATATGGAACCGTTTGTATATCATTAGACCAATATATAGAAGAGAAAGAGCAGAAAAGTATCACACAAATTACGGAACTAAACGGTTGGCAGTACTTTCGTGAGCGGGAACTGAGTGCCCTGCAGGAATTGAGTACCCGGGAAGATTTGTTTATACTGGACACCGGTGGTGGTGTGGTTGAAAATGCCGATGGGACAATTTCACAAGAAAAGATTGACATTCTGCGGAAATATTATTTTTGCATATATCTGGCAATGAATGACGAGGCGTTGCTCGCAAGGCTTGATGCAATCAACCGGAGTAAATCCCGGCCTGCACTGCCCCAGGGGAATGAAGCGGCATTGTTGAGACGAAAACCTATGTATGCAAAAGCGGCCCATGCAGTTGTAGATGTGACAAACACTCGCAAGCATGAAGCCGCAACTAGAATTGTCAGCCTTTTAGGGGATTAAAAACTAAATTTACATTATGGAGAAACTATGACTAGAATCATTAAACAATGGATTCTGATTCTTTGTGCCGGATTTATTCTGCAGGCTTCACTGACAGCCCAGGAAGAATTGACCAAAGAACAGAAAGAAGCTCTTTTTGAAGAAGCCCTTCAAAAGGGACCGCCTACCGGAATGGAAAACAAAAGAATGCTTTCCAAAAAAGATTATGTGAACAAAAAAGAAGGCGGTTATTTTACCGGTTTACCATTGTTCAATGTTGACGCAGATACCGGGGTAGGCTATGGTGCACGAATACTGTATTTTCAAAACGGTGATCGTGAAGATGAAAAATTTGCTTACACACCCTACCAATATCGACTGTTTGGCCAGTATTTTGCTACCACTGGCGGTTTTACGTTTCACTGGGTTGACCTCGACGCACCGTATATTATGGGCAGCCTCTTTCGTCTGAGAACCGGTTTCGTATGGGATACCAACTCGGCATGGCGTTATTTCGGTAGTTCAGCAGCCCAAACCCAGGCAGCACCGAGTGTTATAAATAACGGGGGCCCGGGAGCCGGCACTGCAATGACCGGTACTTTTGCCGATTTCGAAAATGTACTGCGGAACAATGTCAATGGCCAGACCAATGCCCGTTATTTTCTCTATGGCTATGAAAGACCCCGATATATGGCCTCTATAGAAAGAGACTTGTTCGGAGGCATGGTGCGTCCGTTAGTCGGTTTTCAAGTCGAAAAAGTAACAATTACCCGCTACCAGGGCCAGTCGGTCAATACAAACCAGGCCGATGCAATTCAGCAACAGACCTTGCTTGACCGAGATTGTAGCATTGGTTTGGCAGTTGGTTGTGATGGCGGCTGGAACAATATGGCGCGATTCGGAATAGCCTTTGACCGGCGTGACTTCGAACCGGACCCCAATAATGGTGTTTTTGCAGATACTGTTTTTGAAATGGCCAATAAAGCATTGGGTTCTGCTTATAATTTTCAACGATACACAGCAGTATTTCGAGGGTATTACAGTCCTATCGAAGAAATAGCAGATGTTGTGCTGGCTGGTCGATTACTGTATAGCTACAGCTGGGGTAATGTGCCTTTCTGGGAGCTGAACAAATTCTCTCAAACAACGGGTCGCCAGGACGGCTTAGGCGGCAACAGAAGTATGCGTGGTTTCACAGTAAACCGCTTCACCGGCCCAATCATGACGATGGCTAACTTTGAAATTCGCTACACATTCGCAGATGTAGATTTGGGTAGTCAGCATTTTGCTTTCATGATTGTTCCTTTTGTTGATATCGCACGTACGTTTGATGCGAATGCAGATCTGCAGCTCAAAGGGTTTCGATATTCTTATGGTGCGGGTTTAAGAATTCCCTGGAACCAGGCTACTGTAATCTACTTTGATTATGGTTTAAGCAACGAAGGTTCAGGACTTTACATTAACTTCGATCATATTTTCTAAAAACCAAAGCAATATAAAAAAAATCCGGGATGCAAAGCCCGGATTTTTTTTGCACTGATCCTTTTCCGAATTGCTGTACTCTTACAGTTTCATACCCGGGAAATCTACCGCTAAATAGTAATTTACAGCCTTTACCCTGTCATCATTTTGAATATACTTCTATGCTCGAAGAATTATGGATAAAAGATTTCGCTCTCATACGGGAAGTTAGAATTGCCTTTGGCCCTGGTCTCAATCTTATTACCGGCGAAACCGGGGCAGGTAAAAGTATATTGCTGGGTGCTTTGAATCTGGCACTTGGTGGTAAGGCTTCTACCGATATGATTCGCAGTGGCTCACCACGCGCTTTTGTAGAAGCTGTTTTCTCTTTGCCGGGAGCAGAAAAAACAAAAGATCTGTTGACTCTGCTGGCCGAGCATGGCCTTGACAGTGAAGATTCAACGCTTATCCTGCGGCGGGAAATTACAGCCGAAGCCAAAAGCCGTTCATTTGTCAATTCCCGTAATGTACCCTCAACCCTGGTACGGGAAATATCCCGCCATCTGGTAGATATTCACGGTCAAAATGAGCACCAGAATATTCTGCGCACCGATACCCATAGACAATTATTAGATCGCTTCGCCGGCCTTAGCGAGCAGACCGAAACTTTTCGCCGGCTGTTCAAAGAACGGGAAGACCGTCGGCAAAAGCTTCAAAGTGTATCGCTCGACGAAAATGAAAAAAATCGCAGGCTAGAGCTGTTGCGCCATGAAATCGGCGAAATTGAAGCCGCTCGTCTCAAAGAGAATAACGAACTCGAAGAAATAGAGAATCAGGAAAATTCTCTGGCCAATGCCGAATCTATCGTAAAAGAATTGTCCATTGCTTTTCAAGGCTTACAGGAGTCTGACGAAAGTGTTTTATCTCACTTATCCCAGATTGAAAGGAATGTTGAACATGCGGTTCAGTATGAGCCGGGCATCAATCAGGAGCTCGATTCATTGCGTGAAGCGAGGTATCTGTTAGAAGACGCTGCTGCTCGACTACGATCAAAAGCAGAAAAACTGGAACCGGATCCTGAAAAACTGCAGATTTTAAGAGAAAGAATTGATGTTCTCAATGGCCTGTTGCGGCGGTACGGGAAAAGTATCGCCGAAGTTAAAAGTTATCATGAACGCGCGGTGAATGAACTCGCAGGTATAGAATTGTCTTCCGATGAAGAACAGAAACTGCGCAAAGAAATTAAGGAACTTACCACGCAATTAATTAAAAAAGCCAGAGTTATTTCAGAGCGGCGCAATCAGTCTGCCGAGCAGCTTGAGAAAATGGTACAGCGGGAACTGAAAGACCTGGGCATGGAAGATACTCGTATTCGTATATCTTTGAAATGGGAACTGTCTGAAGATGGTGATTTCCCCGACCCAGAGGGAGGGACAAAAAAATACGCCTTGGGCTCTTCAGGTCTCGAAATTGTAGAACTGCTGCTTGGGAGCGGGGCAGATGAAACTCTGCGGCCTCTGCGTAAAATAGCTTCCGGCGGTGAAATGAGCCGAATTATGCTGGCATTGAAAAAAGTCATTATCGATTCTGACCCTGTATTTACGATGCTGTTCGATGAAGTAGATACGGGGGTAGGCGGAGGGATTGCCGAAGCTGTCGGGCAAAAACTTGCTGAGCTCGCGAGTCGAGCTCAGGTTGTCGTGATTACCCATTTGCACCAGATCGCGGGGCTCTCGGTGGCCGGCACTGTACACTTCAAAGTAGCAAAAGACAGGGAGAAGGGAACCTCTTTAACTCGTCTGAATCCCGATCAAAGATTGCATGAACTGGCCAGAATGATTTCGGGCAGTGAAGTTACCGATACGGCCCTTGAGCATGCCCGTGCATTGCTGAAAAATGGCGACTCTTGAATTTCATCCCTGGCCGTGGCCGGTCTGGGTCGTCGCCATAGTATATTTATTTTTCCATCTGCTCAGATTTCCAGACTATAACTGGAAAGCACGAATTCTAATGTGGCTGCCGTTGCCAATGCTGCTCGGCATTTCTTTTCGACAGTCTGACATCATGAGCGATGACTTTGCATTAATCGATGATTCCATCGTTTTCATGTCAGTTCCCGTACAGATTCGACAGCAGTACCGGTCATCTCTTGAACGGGCTGGTATTCGAAAATGGTACTCTGTACGAGGCCAGCCTCTTGCAGAAAACGAGTGGCCACAGGCCTCTGGTTTTCAGTCTGATTTTCCTGCAAAAGGAATTGTACTGACAGCTCTAAATCATCCTCAAAAAAATAATTTAATCCAGGTCGATTCGCCGCTGCCTGACCCACGCATTCTTGCTGTCAAGCTTCCCGAGGTATGCAGGCAGGGAAAGCAGTGCAGAATAAGCTGCCGGGTCTTGTCCCGTAACGAAAGTATACTGGTCGTTGAAAATGCAGAGGGAAAATCTTTGGCGAGCACCAGGGTATACGGCGGTCAGTCAGATGTTCAGTTGGCCTGGAATGTATCTGAAGAACCCGGAACCTATACAATGCGCGTACAGTTGGGAGATAAAAAAGATCATTTTTCGAGTGTTGGTTTTATTCTTCCCGTTGAAGCAGATTTGCCACTTGTGCAGTTTTATTATGATACATTGAATGTTGCGCTCTGGCGCATTGCGGGACTGCTCAGGAAAATTCCAGATTGGAAAGTAAGGGTTACTGGTTCTTCTGAAAAAAAACTGCCGCAGGCCAGGGCAGTAATGCGGCTGATTGAAAAACCGCAGGATCTTGAAAAATGTTCATCGAGTTTCTTATGTATCTTATCGCCAGTGGTCAACTGGACAAATGACCGTCTTCGCCAACTGGGCTACTCTGAACAAAATGGTATCTTTACAGGAAAAGGCACTTTATTGCGACTGCAGGCGGGTCCCACAGAAGAAAATATATTTTTTCAGGATCCGGTTTTCGAAATGCAATTGCGCAACCAGGTACGTAAACTTACAGGAAATGTCCCGAGAGTGCGAGCTGGTGCACTTTCTGCCGGCAACACGCTTATTATTACAGACCAGCAAACGGAATTTAAAATTCTGAACAGGAACAACGAAATTGTCACTCAAAGTTATATGAATTTTGTCAGCGGGGAAAAAGAAATAAAATTACCGGATATTGGTGAGTACACTTTGATGAGTAAAGACTCATCCATTGAGTTACCCGTCAAAATAGGTATGTCTTCTGAAATGCGATTGTCAATGCTGAACTACAACACAGATTCTCTGGAATCTGCAGTACAGAGAATCCAGAATCTGCCTGATGAAATCAGACTGGCCAGTAATCCTGTTCAGTCGGCCAGATTCTGGTCGTTGGGAATAGAAGCAGATGTTCATTTCTCGACGGTGCTTTATTGGGCTTTGTTGCTTTTATCATTTATCTGGTTCTGGTATGGAGATATTTATCGAAGATCTTAGCCGGGATCAAAAACTGAATTATGCTGCACGAACAGATTTTATGTCTGGACATTGCAATGCAGACTGATTACCAGAAAATCAGTTCAAATAAAAAGTTTTGCACTCTTTTGCTAAAAAAGGCAGGAACCTGGAATTTGATCGAATCTCGGCCCAGGCCACAAAATGAAGTTTCTGGCGGGCTCGGGTAATTGCTACATAGAGCAGGCGGGTTTCTTCGTCTTCATCTCCCCACCGATGGGGTAGAATGTGCTCAGCAATGCCGAATACGGTAACCTGCTCAAACTCAAGGCCTTTTGCAGAATGAATTGTCAGAATGGTATCGCTGCTTCGTAGAAAGGGTTTTAATTTCTGTAAAATATAGTTGGTACGAACAAGAAAAGTAATGCCGGTCTCAATGGTCCGGCGCTTTCTTTCTTTTTCAATCTTTTTATAGTAGTTTTGCAGAATTTCAGCGAGGTCTGCTTCGCGATTCAGGCGCTGAATAAAGAGGGCGGGCTTGTCTGCAGCCTTGAAATGAGAGGTGAGCCTTTTTTTGACATATTGAGAACTCAGGCGGATGGCTTTATTCCCAAGTTTAACAATTCGTTTCTGGCTGCGAAAATTCTCGGTCAAAAATAATTTATCATAACGGGGAAATGCATGATTGAAATTGAGAGAAACACGTACATCTGCCCCGCGAAATTTGTAGATACTCTGCCAGTCATCTCCCACACAGATTACTCGTTTAGCATTCAATGCCTTAATGAATTCAACCTGATCGGGAGAAGTGTCCTGAAATTCATCTACAAATAAAACCTCGAATGGCGGTTGTTCAGGTGGGCAATGCGCAACCTTCATGATCAGATCGTCAAAGTCAAACTGTTGAAGATTCTTTTTGCGCACCTGGTATTCTTCATTGAACCGTCGTACATCCTGTTCACTGAGAATTTTGCCTCCCAAAACTATTTCTGCGGGAATATGGGAAAACTCAGGACACAGATCTCTCAATACATGCTGCTTGAGTTCAAAGTCATTTTCCAGCAGAGTTCCGCGAATAAGTCCTGAACGGGATGCAAGACGAAATGCGAGAGAGTGCATTGTACCGGTATATACCCCAACGATTCCGCGGGATACCAGTCTCTCTTTCATTTCTGCAGCTGCTTTGCGTGTAAAGGTGACCATACCTATTTTCGATGCTGAAGTATAACGTTTGGCAGCAAGTGCTGCTGCTTCAATGATGGTTCCCGTCTTGCCGCTGCCAGCCCCTGCTATCAGTTGTAAGGCCGGTTTATCAGAATTGTACAGCCACTCGATTGCCTTTTTCTGCCGTCGCACCGGTACCATTCCCGATGTCAAAATGATAACGGCAATAGGCAAGTATTTTTCAACTATCGCTTTTCACACTCACTGCCTGCTGAAAACCTCCCGTATGCTGAAAATTCCGCAATTCGATATTGACCGATCAATGTGGATCGAAAACAACCGATTATCTGGTAAAAAACTGGCTGCAGAAATTCTACAGAAAATACGGATGGATATCGCTGCCTCGGGAATGCGACCCGGTCTGGCTGCGGTTCTCGCAGGGAATGATGCAGCTAGCAATGTTTACGTAAATGCGAAAGAAAAAGATGCGGCAGAAAACGGGCTGTATTCAAAAGTAATACGACTGAATGAAAGTGTAACCCAGGAACAGCTTCTTGCACATATTCATGACTTGAATCACGATCAGGATATTCATGGCATACTTGTTCAACTGCCTTTACCATCTCATTTAAATTCAAGGGAAATTCTTCAAGCCATTCTGCCTGAAAAAGATGCAGACGGCTTCCATTTTGAGAATATCGGCAGACTTTCGGCCGGTGAAGCAGGAACCATTGCCTGTACTCCGCTTGGGGTAATGGTCATGCTAAAGCAGTGCGGGGTTCCGCTTTCGGGTAAATCCTGTGTTGTATTGGGAAGGTCAAATATTGTAGGCAAGCCGATGGCTGCTCTGGCGATAGCAGAAAACTGTACAGTAACAGTCTGTCATTCCCGTACAATCGATCTGGAAAAATACATTCGGGATGCAGATATTCTGATTTCTGCTACCGGCCAACGGAATCTTTTTGATGAATCCATTATTCCAGACAAGGCGATTGTCATCGACGTCGGCATGCACAGAGAAGGCAAAAAATTGACCGGCGATTTGAATTTTGAGAAATTTGCCAATCGAGTACAATTTGTAACTCCGGTACCGGGCGGGGTTGGGCCTATGACCCGAGCCATGCTGATCTGGAATACCTACAATAATGCAGTAAAAATGAAAGAAGCAGAGAGATACGCATGAGCGAAGAAAAAGAAGACAAAAAAGAGCAGGCAGAATTACCTCCCTCCCGGAAATACGAAAATCCTGAACGTGCAATTCATACCGAAAACGGGTTTCAAGAACTGGGAAAAAGTGCAGGGGGGCACCCGATCACGTACAAGGTACTGCCAGGCAAAAAAGGCCGGGCTTTGCTGGTTGGCGGGGTACATGGCAATGAAACAGAAGGGGTTGCCTTTATGGAGGGGTTTGTAAAGGAGTTCTGTCTTGATGCCTCATCGTCACCGGCAAACTGTGAAATAGTCGTATTGCCGGTACTGAATCCCGACGGATTCTTAAATTATGCACGCCAGAACGCAAACGGGGTAGATCTTAACCGCAATATGCGCACTAAAGACTGGCAGGCCGAGGCACTGGAACCCAAGTATTATCCGGGTAAGGCACCTGATTCTGAGCCAGAGACCCGCGCTCTATTAAAATTAATTGAAATGCATCCGCCTGATTTTATAATTTCTTTTCACAGCTGGAAACCCATGGTCAATGTAAACGGACCAGCCCATGCTTTTGCAGATGTCATCGCAAAAAAATTGAACTACATCATAACTGAAGACATCGGGTATCCCACTCCCGGTTCTCTTGGTACGTGGGCTGGCTGGGAACGATCGATTCCCACCATTACCCTTGAATTTGAACGCGGAATAGATCTCAGTAATATTTACAGTTTTGCCAGAAATGCGATTCTCTCATCATTAGAACTCGTGCATCCGGCAGTATGAAAATTACGCAGGCGTTTTTCATTCTAACCGCCCTGACGCTGGCGAGTGTGCAATGTGGCGGGCCGAACGTGAATTCTGATGTTCTCTCCCTGATGTTAAAGTTCAGAATTCAGAGTTTTGACCCGGTAGAAAGTACTGATGAAACTTCCGAATATGTTCTCGGGCTGCTGCATCGTCGTCTGTTTTCCCAATCTGTTGATGGCAAGACTATTCATGATCTGGTTGTGCTTGAACGGGTTACCCCAAACGGTCTTGTACTGAATCTGGTACAGAATGCGAAATTTCAAAATGGAGAATCTCTTACGGCCGCGGATGTTGTGTACTCGCTGCAAAGGCTGCAGAATTCTGGAAGGCAGAGCTGGGTACTTGAAGATATCTCAGCTGTCAAAGAGGTATCGACCTATTCCGTTTTGCTTGAGTTCTTTCCCCAACGCAGACCAGTGCTCTCGGTACTGCGGGCAAAACTCTCGTTACCGAAATGCGGCATCTATTCAAGTAAAGCTCATAAAAAAGATAATTCTTTTGTGGGAGCCGGCAGATATATTGCATCGCAGAATACTGCTGCACAATTGAAATTAACCCGCACAACCCAGCCGGGAAAAAACATAGTCTTTTCAATCTTGCCAGACGAAGCAGGCCGGTATTTCTCATTTGCACGAGATAAACTGGATATCTATGAAGCTTCTGGTATTTTCAGATTTTTACCCTGGGACCAGAATAATTTTGTGGAGCACAAGCTGCATTCCAGTGTAGTTGCTTATGCAGCGATTGTTCCAGCTCAAGATTCTGAACTCAACAGGGAAGAAATCAGACGGGCAATCAATGCCCGCTTTCCACGGGAAGAACTGTGCCGTGGAACGTTGCTCAATGCCTGTCTGGCAGCAGAGTATCCTGTACCAGAAATATTTGCGGCACCACCATCGGTGAGCGTGTTTGAGCAAAATAAAAAAATTCTACTGAAAAATACTGAGAATGTTACTATCTTTACGCCGCCTGATCGCGAGCGGCAGACAGTTGCAGTGGTGTTGGCAGAAGTTCTTGAACAAATGGGATTCAAAGCATCGATTCAAACTCTGGATCTACCAGCCATGATACAGGCAAATAATAAAAAGGTGCCTGGTATTTATTTACTCAAATGGATGGCCGATTATCCTCACGCCGAGAATTTTTTAAAGCCGCTGTTTCACTCGAGCAATGCCGGTCCAGGGGGTAACCGGTCCTGGACAATTGATGCAGAATTAGATGCAGCGATTGAAAATATGGGCGAAGATCCGCAGAAAATTCAGAAAGTACAGGAACTTATTCAAAAAAAATCACCCTGGATCTTTATCGGATTCTGGTCAAATTATTTCAGAGTTCGAAAAAACCTGCCGCTCGCCAGAGAAAGCCGCATTGCACTCTGGTCCCCTGATCTGATACCCTGAAGCAGTCAGCATAAAAAAAGGCAATTTCTGTCAAATTAAATAAAAAATAGTTTTCGCAACGCCTCTTTACCGAATAAACGACCATGCGCAGACTTTTCAGCCGTCTTTTTACCCTCATCTTCGGAATTCTGATAATTTCGATTGTGGTATCCTTTTTTACTTCTCCCAGTTTTAAGGAATTTCGAATTGAAATCCCTGAGACAAAAGAAGTTTCTGCCAGGGCAAAGGCGATCAGTATGGCGTTTCCGGTGCGTGATTCATCTGGCTATACCCTCACCGGTTTAACTGGTAAAAATGAACTGCCGGCAGATAACAACAGGTTTACACCCGTTGATCTGAACTTTTATGATAAAAACAATCTGACCGGTATTGTGTTCGGTATTCAATCTGCAGAACTGCTCGACGATAAATACGGTCTGAATTCAGATTTTGCTGAGAATCTCATGAAGTATTTGTCAACTCTGGTTGTACCTGACCAGAACAATGACGGAGCCCCCCTGCCGGTACAGATTACGCATGTTCAGTTTCTCGATCATCGAGATGGTATCAACTATGCAGCAGATGAAATTGAAGCCATTCGTGCCTTGACTTCCCAGTTTACGGTAGCAGCAATGATCGATAAACAGAAAAAGAATCGATGTGTAACCGCAGTCGTCTCATTAGGTGCAGTCGATGCAGAAATGCGCCGAATTCAGGGGGCATTTGCTGAAAGCTATGCTCTGTCAAGAACGGTACGTCATACTTATGAGGCACTGAAAAGTGTATCTGCCCAGTTTCCCGAAGCCTCGTTTTGTATTGCATTTATCAACTCTGCTACTGATCAGAATTTTTCAGGAATTGCGGGTCTTGATCCTGCGAATTTGAAAATAGCGCGTGACCAACTGCTGGCTGCCAATGCTGCCTGGGGTAACCCGGTTCGGGACTTGGCGGCACGCACCTCTGTGGTGATTGATGTTTCCGCGTTGTATTCTGCATTGCAGGATTCCCTTTCCCCTTTGAAAGATTTGAATCTGAAACCATATTCATTTGAGTCGATAATGCCATCATTGCGCAATTCTTTTACGACTGTCGATTATACCGGTAAAATTCAAAACAGAATTTTGAGTTCTGTTTTTATTTCATATTATCAGAGCGGGTCAGAAAACCGCACCCAATCTGGGTATCTGCCATTTACCCGCGCAGAAAATGCCCGCGATGCAATGCAGCAGCTGAACTTCATCGCCGAACTTGTGGAAATTTCTGCTTTGGGCACCGCAGATGACCGGTCGGCCCTGGTCTTCAACATTCCGCGCAGAGAGATATTTCCTGTTCTGCACCATCTGGCCAGACCTCTGGCAGAGAAACTGGGACTGCTGAGAAAAAAAGACGGGGCAGCAAGGTCTGAACAAAGTTACTCTATCGATTTGGTGAGAGGGTATCTTGCGTACAAGCTTCAATAAAAACTTAAAATGTGGCAGGTAGTAGACGGTCGGGATGTTGTAACGATTGTGCAGATAGGCATGGGAATTTCGCTTGCTTTTTTTTTCCTCGCCAGAATTTTTTCCCGTAAAGTCAAATTGCATATACCGCTTGCCCTGTTTGGGGTTGGCTTTAATCTTGTGTCATCCGTTTTTCTGGTAAAAATGGTGCACTGGAACGGTTTTGTGATCAATAGTGACTTTCCGGTCTGGGTGGTGAATACCCATCGAGTATTTGCGACCTGCATTGCGTTGATGATGATCGGGATGCTGTATACTGGGGCAAGGCGCAAACGCAGGGTGCATGTCAAAATGCATTTCTGGTTTCTTACAGCTTATACTATTGTATTTATATCAGGCTGGATTTTATTCATACGATAAGAGAGGTTAAATGAAAACAAGTTGGGAAATCGGTAAACCGGGGGATGCAGAACTTCTGCAAAAAATCAACACCCTGCCAAAAGAAGAACTTTCAGAACAACACTTACGCTTTCTGGCAAGTCGATTGCGAATGAATATTGTCGAGATGGTATATCAGGCAAATTCTGGCCACCCGGGTGGACCTCTGGGATTGGCAGATATTTACACTGTTCTGGCATATAAGATAATGAATCATAAACCGTCGAATCCTGAGTGGGAGCAGCGGGACCGTCTTCTGATCAGCAACGGACATGTTTGTGCCGTACGCTATTCCATGATGGCAATGAAAGGATACTTCCCTGAAACTGAACTCTCCACATTTCGACAACTGGGCAGTCGGTTGCAGGGACATCCATCCAGCAAGTTTTTGCCCATGGTTGAAAATTCCAGTGGCTCACTGGGACAGGGACTGTCAAATGCCGGTGGGTTAGCTCTGGGTTTAAAACTGAGAAAGAGCGATTCTCGAGTTTTTCTGGGAATGTCTGATGGAGAATGCCAGGAGGGTATGACCTGGGAGGCAGCCATGGCGATCGCGCACAGGAAAGTGACGAATATTCATCCGTTTCTCGACTGGAACAATATTCAAATCGATGGAAATGTAGAGAATGTGATGGCACTTGGCGATCTGCAGAAAAAATTTGAATCATTTGGCTGGGAAGTCACTGTCAAAGACGGGCACAACCTGCAAGAGATTGAAGAAGCTTTTGCCTGGTCGCTTGCTGCAAAAGATGCTCCCCGTATGATTTTGTTCAAAACGGTTCTGGGAAAGGGAGTATCGTTTATGGAAAACAATCCTGATTGGCATGGTTCACCTCCCAAAGAAAAAGATAGAGATGAGGCATTCATACAGATAATGCGGGAGAGAGATTCCCTTTCTCTGGCTTCATAATTAGAAGAAAACGTAAAACGATAAATAGCAAACAAAGGAGAAAATATGAACGCTTTAACACAATTGACTGAAGAAGAGAGAGATTTTTTTCAAATCGTCAGAGATTTTGCAGAAAAAGAGGTACGGCCCCTGGTCATGAAGATGGATGCCGCCGGTCAATTCGAAAAATCATTAATACCCAAACTGTTTGAAATGGGCCTGATGGGAATTGAGCTTCCTGAAAAACATGGAGGCTCAGCAGCTTCGTTTTTTATGGCAATTTTAGGAGTACAGGCTCTCTCTCAGGTTGATCCTTCGGTTGGGGTAATGGTCGATGTACAAAATACTCTGGTCAACAATGCTTTTCTGCGCTGGGGCAGTGAATCTTTAAAAGATAAATATTTACCCCAATTGGCTTCGGGCAAGGTAGGGTCATATTGTCTGTCTGAATCGTCATCTGGTTCCGATGCCTTCGCTTTAAAAACCCGTGCAGAGAAAAAAGGCGATAAGTATATTCTCAATGGCCAGAAACTGTGGATTACGAATGCAGGCGAAGCAGATATTTTTATTATAATCGCAAATTTGAATCCTGAAGCAGGATACAAGGGTATCACAGCATTTATTGTTGAGCGCGGGTTCAAAGGTTTTTCAGTTTCCAAAAAAGAAGATAAGCTTGGTATTCGAGCATCTTCAACTTGTGAACTTGTACTCGAAGATTGCGAAGTACCCCTCGAGAATTTATTGGGAGAAGAAGGCAAAGGTTATAAAGTTGCGATCGAAACCCTGAATGAAGGTAGAATCGGCATCGGAGCGCAGATGGTAGGCCTTGCTGAGGCCGCATTAAAGCATGCTATTGACTATACAAAACAGAGAGAACAATTCGGCAAACCTCTCTCCAGTTTTCAGGGAATGCAGTTTCAATTGGCGCAAATGGCAATCGATGTAGAAACCTCAAAGCTGATGGTCTACAATGCAGCTCGCCTGAAAGATGCAGGTCTTGATTTTGTCAATGAAGCAGCAATGGCAAAGTTTCACTCAAGCCAGGTTGCAGAAAGAGTGGCTTCACTTGCAGTTGAATGTTTTGGGGGGTACGGTTTTACCAAAGACTATCCGGTCGAAAAGCTGTATCGAGATGCAAAAATTGGCAAAATTTATGAAGGCACCAGTTTCATGCAGTTGATGACAATCGCCAAAAATATACTGGCAGATTAAAAAAAGATTGCTCGCTCAAATCGGGAATCATATTTTATTTCGGGACGGTTTCTGGCTTGTGCGAGTAAGAACTTTAAGTTTGAACCACAAAGCATATCCAGGGTTCGAGAACACGTAGGTGATGAAAAGTACGGGCACACCCGGAAAAATTTCCCATTTACTCTTCGAACCCGACTGAATTTCGGGTTCAACCTGAGATTCCAGACGGCAAGCCGGTGCCGTCCCTTTTGCAAATTTACAGTGAAACAAATGAAAAACAGTTTTTTGGCCGTAGTATTTTTAATCTTAACTGCAAAAAATGTTTTTTCTGTTTCTCGAAATTTTTCAGGCACACTCGATGCGAGCGGAAAAACCGAAGTACGCTATACAGTTAGTACGGATTCTACCGTTTTTTTACAGGGCTGGGTGCTATACAGAGAACTCTGGCGTCCGGTTCCAGTTTTCTGGTCCGGGAATCTTATTATTATTGATTTAGGGCCGAATTACAAAGATATACCCTATAAACTCAGTCTGCGAACCGACTGACTTACCCCTTAAAAGTAGACCTGTTTTCTGCATTTATTAAATTTTTTCCCGTTAAATTCCTAATGATAAAGAAATTATGCTGTACATTTAACGCTATCCATTTATCGTGGAATACGCTATGATGACTGGCAATTCTTCGGATGTTTTTCGGCGTTTGATTGAGGCCACATCAAATCATGGTGAAGCCTATTTTCAGGGCCTTTGTAAACAGATTTGTACTGTTTTTGAACTGAAAATCTGTTTTGTCGGCGAAACGAAATCCGGTGATACTGAAAATGTGCATTTGATAAGCGAATACGGCCTCGGCGATAAAAACACACTTACCCAATATTCCCTGCGACATACGGTTGTTGAACAGATCTACAATACTGGACTCTGTTATTATCCCAACTCTGTACAGAAGCTTTTCCCCCTCGACAAGACATTGTTGAGATTCAACATAGAAAGTGTAATGGGAGTTTCATTGCTGGATGTCGATAAAAAACGGCTGGGTGTACTGCTGGTAATGCATGATTCAGAAATACTTGCCGCAAATATTTTACAAGATGTCTTGCGTTTTTTTGGCAATAGAACATCGGTTGAACTGCAGTTACAGAATTGTTTAGGCAATATCCCTCGGTAAATACTGTAAAAGTGACTTTTAATGCTTGTCAACTCAGCAATTCTGTATTATGTTCCTTATGGCCATGCAGACAAAGATAACTGTAAATTTCGATGTTTTTTTCCGAAAAATTTCGTCTCATTATGGTATGAGCCGCAAATGGCCAATTGGTATTCTGATTGCTTTAACGGCAATGGCGATCTCTTGCCAGAAATATGAAGTTATTGACCCGGTTTCGTCCGAGTCATGTATAACTGATTTTGAATATTTTCAGCGTCGAATCTGGGGGCCGGTATTACAGGCTAAAGGTTGCTTCGGTTGCCACAGTGAAAACGGGGTGGCTCGCTCTGCCGGGGTGCAGTGGTCTTTATCCCAGAATAACGCAGAATCAGATTTTGCAACTTTACGCGGGGTTGCCGTGCGAACCACAAGTGGCCAATCGATTCTACGGGTAAAGGTTACTGCCCCAAAGACAGGTGCCACCATTACCCATGGCGGGGGTAACTTCTTTCCCGATTCGACTGGTGCAGACGCAGCGCTACTTTCTGATCTCGATGAATTTATCAATCGATCTGTGACCCCCACCCAATGTGAAGCAAGGCCGGTTGCCTATAATATTCTGTATGGTGTACAGGAATATGATTATGCACAAACCTTAAGACGGGCCAAGATTGCACTGACCGGAAAAGTTCCAACCCTTGATGAGGAAACCCGGGTAATCGAAGGTGGTTTAACCGGAATGAAAGAGGTACTTTCTGAAATTATGAATCAGGAAGATTTCTATAACCGTTTACGGGAAATTTTCAATGATGTATTTCACACTGACAACTATCTGTATGATCCGGACTTAAATAGATTTAACCAGGCATACCAGGTTCTCAATGAAGATCTCTACCCCAATCGGGAATGGTTCGCCGGTTTTGCTGCTTCGGGCTATGACGTATCGATCAGTTCTACACCGGGCGTAATCAATGATTGCCCTGCCTGGGTGGATGAGTCGACAGTTACTGATAAACTTGGCTGCCTGCGCCGCAAGTTGAGGGATTATACCAACTATGGAATTGCTCGAGAACCAATTGAAATTATGATCCATGTGGTCAAAAATAACCTGCCATTTAACCAGATTCTGACCACCCCATTTACTCTGGTGAGCCCGTACAGTGCCCGGGCCTATGGTCTGGACACTACAGATTCTCGAATTTTCAAAGATTCTGGTTTGCTGGAAAACTATAATTCAAATAATTTCTTTTCTGTTCAGCTACAACAAGATGAACTGAATGAAAATGCTGCCGGTTTCGAAAAAAAACAGCCGCTGGTTAAAATCTCTATTCCGCATGCCGGAATTCTGACTACCCCGGTTTTTCTGGCCCGGTATCCCACTTCGGGAAACAATGTAAACCGGCATCGGTCGAATTTCTTCTTTCTGTTTTTCTTAGACACGAATATTTTGACCCTGGCCCAGCAGCTCGATGCTTTTGGCGATGAAGAAAATAACCCGACCTTGACCAATCCCACTTGTGCAGTTTGTCATACAGTGATGGATCCTGTTGCCGGCCTTTTCAAGAACTACAGGCGCGGAAATTATTATATTCATGAATCATGGTACCATGATGCGAACTGGGTAAGGGTGGGAAATTTTACATTTACCCAGATGCGAGTTCCCGGAACCTCAGAAGATAATTCTCTGCCGGCCGGAAGATCCCGCGATGCCTTGCGCTGGCTGGGAGAACAAACCGGGCAAGATCCTCGTTTTGCCCGGTCTGTTGTGAAAATGATCTTTAAGGCTCTGACAGGGCGTTCTCCCATGGGACGACCCAGCGATGTTGATCGACCACCGGGTTCGACAGATGAAGAATGGAGTACTATCTTTACCCGGTTCAATCAGGTGTATGCTTTACAAAACCGCGACATGCAAAAATTTGAAGCCGATTTTATTGAAAGCGGGTACAATCTGAAAACCTTGATTCAAAATATAATTTTAAGTACATACTTTCGGGCAAACAATGCCAGTTCTAACGTTTCAGGAGATGTGCGGCTGCGGGATATCGGGGTAAATCGTCTGCTCTCTCCCGAACAATTGAATCGAAAAATAAATTCGGTGGTAGGTTTTTCCTGGAACCCCGGCTGGGGCTCAGATTATCTGATGAACCGGTACAGGTTTTTGTACGGAGGGATTGATTCCCGGGATATATTAGACCGGCCCGAACAGCCCTCGGGACTGATGACAAATATACAGGAACGAATGGCCATTGAAGTTGCCTGTCGGGCAGTGGTAGATGATTTTACCCTACTCGAACATACCCGGCGCAAGCTGTTACCTTTGGTAGAGCCTACCTATATACCAGATCTCAATGGTACCCAGTATCCTGAAGCCAGAGCCAAAATTAAACAGAATATAAAATATCTGCATCGAGTAATTCTCGGCGAATATCTGCCCGATGAAGATCCTGAACTTGAACGTACTTATCAGCTGTTCTACCTGACTTTACGTGAAGCAAGAGGAGAAATCGAAGGTGCAGGGTGGGCGGCAGCAGATAGCAATGGAACCACCGATCACAGTGATTTGAAATGTACCAGAAATTATGGCACTAATGTTCCCGAAGGTCGTCGCAGCATTACCAGTGACACAACCTTTGCAATTCGAGCATGGCAGGCGGTGGTGACCTATCTGCTGTCTGATTACAGGTTTGTTTATGAGTAAGAAAAAGAATTATAATGTTCCACACATCTTTGTACCCGACGTTGAAGTCGGACGCAAAGAGTTTTTACGCTGGCTGGGCTTTGCCGGCTTATCTGTAACATTGCCATTTGCACTCTCCCGAAAAGCTGAGGCGACCTGTACTCCTGCTTTGGGTGCTGCGACCCAGTTTCCATTTCCTCTGTTTATTTCTATTCATGGTGGCGGAGGGTGGGACCCGACCAGCTTTTGTGATCCTAAAGGTGACGCGAACAATATAAACCGTTTTTCTGCAGGTGCCAGAATTGCACTGGCAACCTCGGGAAATTATGGAAATGCCCAGCAGACGTTACTTGCACCGGCCTGGAATGGCTCGACTGGAGCAAATGGTATCAATTGGATTCATCAGGATAATGTGAATTTTATAACAGCGAACCGGCAGAGAATAAGAATTGTCAATGGAATTGATACCACCACCAACAACCATGATACGGGGCCTATCTATGTCTGGAGTGGTAAAATTTCAGTAGGGCATCCCACCATTGCGGCCCTAGTAGCTGCGGCAAGAGGGTCATCCGCACCCCTGGCATTCATCAATAATGGCGGCTATAACTATACTGCCGGGGTAGTACCCGGTACGCAGATCAATGATATAAACCGAATAAAAGAAGTGGCGCGTCCGGCCAGGCAAAGTCCCACAATTTCATCGCAAACCCAGACTTATTTTAGCGATTGCACCCACCACAGAATTCGCGAGTTTCAGAAAGCACGAGTTCAGGGAAAATTGAATAACCAGACTCTGCCCCGCCTACAGGAAAGCCTGAATGCACTAAACAATGCCAGACTGAGCACTGCCCAACTTGAACATTTCGTAGCGGAAGCAGAAAGTATCGAGACTCGAAGAGATGCGGGTGGGCAATTTGCCACCAGATATAACGGTAATTCACTTTTTCGACAATTTATGATTGCCCGGGCTGCCTGGCGGGCAGGTTTGTGCGCATCGGTCAATACTGCCTCTGGCGGTTTTGATACTCACTCAAATCATGATGCAAGCCAACGAACTGCGATCAACAGGGTACTCGATGGAGTACGGTTTATGGCCGAAGAAGCATCTACCCAGGATGGCAGTTTAAACAATATCTTTATTGCCGTAGGCTCTGATTTCGGACGTACTCCGCGCTATAATGGAGGCAATGGTAAGGACCATTGGCCCATTACCAGTATGATGTTTCTGGGCGGTGCAATAACGGCAGGGGGAACTGTAGGGGGCACAACGAATGATCGCTGGTACGCTGATTCTAACCAGTCCCCATTGTCTGTCTCAGGCGGCAACAGGCTGACAATCAAGCCCCAGCATGTGCAAAACTCTCTGCGCCGTTTGCTCAATATTCACAACACGAACATTACTGTGCGCGGAACGACCAGAAGTGTAGATGCCATGTTCCCGTTGATCAATGGCAGTGCCGACCATATCCCCATTTTTGCCAATGGGGTTTAAGCGGCACGTTTGAATATATGCTCCGCAATGGAACAAAGTACCTTTGCCATTTCGCTTGTCGCTCTGTTCTGGTTTTCTACGCTAGTCTATGAGTCAGGTTAAAATTCACACTTCTTCGTTAGCAGAAACCAGAGGGAAAATTGCAATTCTGGCAGCAGAGTTCAATTCTGTAGTCGTCGATAATTTAATGAAAGGCGCGTTAGATACTTTGCAATCTATGGGTGTGAAAAGTGAAAACATTTCTGTTTATAAAGTTCCAGGTGCATTTGAGCTGCCTTTAGTTGCTAAGACCGTTCTGCAAAAATCTGAAATAGAAGGGGTCATTGCACTCGGTTGTGTCATAAGAGGAGATACCCTGCATTTTGAATTGGTTGCAGGTCAATGTGCCAGTGGCCTTATGTCAGCAGGTCTCGAGACCGGTAAACCCGCAATCTTCGGGGTTTTGACGACAGACACTGTAGAGCAGGCTATGAACAGGGCCGGTTTGAAAGCCGGCAATAAAGGAAGCGAAGCCGCCATGGTTCTGCTGCAAACGCTATCTATTTTGAGTAAGGTCAAATCGGAATGAAACCCCACCGGGCTCGCATACTTGCCATGCAGGCCACATTTCAGAAAGAATTTCACGGCAGGTCTGAAGATGAGTTGATGAAATTCGACTGGATTGATTTTACCCCCGATGAGGCTGAGCTCAATTTCGCCCGTCGCATTATTTCGGGAACATTTGAACACCAGCAGGAAATTGATGCAGCAATTGTAAATCACTCTAAAAACTGGGATTTTGACCGCATCAGTCCGGTAAGTAAATCCATTTTAAGAATTTCTCTTTTTCAACTGTACTATATGCATTCTGAACTTGATTTCAAGATAGTAATCGATGAAGCCTTGCGACTTGCCAGAGAATATGCAGAAGATGATGCAGGCCGGTTTATCAATGGTGTTCTGGATTCCTGTTATAAAGATCGATATACAGTTAAAAAGAATTAAAACGTTTGTAGGGCTTTGGGTCAATAATATTCTGTTTAGATTAGAGTTTTTCAGTAACCTGCTAATCAAAATCCAGGACTGCGCCGATACTTTTGAATAACAAAAGCGATTGCAGACAGAGAAATTCATGAGCACAAATCGAATAATAGGCATAGAAAATTCAGAGAATGGTCCGGTACGGGACATAAAACCTAAATCTGATTTTAATAAGCGCTGGTTTGCATTGACTCTTGCATTCCTTTTTTTAGCTGGTGGGGTAACCGGTGGTGTTTATTATTTCCTGTGGAAAAAGAAGCAAACAGGTGAGAAAAGCCGTCTTAGCTCGTTGCCCGATGTCGAAGAAAGTGAATCTCGAAAACTGAACCCTGACTCTTTACCAGACAGTGATGAACTGAAAAAAGCTGTCGACCTTTATCGAAAAGGCTACCTGAAACCGGCACAGTCTGCACTGCAGCAGATTCTCGAAAGTTCCGCTGAAAATAAAGTTAAATCTTATGCTCTCGTATACCTGGGAATTCTCGCAGATGATGAAGGTAAGTTCAACCTTGCGCTGGATATGTTTTCAAGGGCTATTTCTCTCGATGAAGAGAACTTTTATGCCCATTACAATATGGCCATTGCATTGCGCCACAAAGGAATGTACCGAGAAGCGATGCTGTCATTAGACAGAGCACGTAAGTTGCGACCTGAGCTGGTTGAACCTGCCATTCTCAAAGGGGAACTGCAATACCGTTCCAATGATCTCAATGCTGCAGAAGAAACTCTGCTTTCTGCCGCCGGCAATAGCCGGGATCCGCTTGCGTATTATAATCTGGGTATGGTCTATAAAAAAGCCGGCAAGTTTGCTGAAGCTAAAACAGCGTTTCTCAGTGCCCTGGACTATGCTGCAGCCGGCGAAGTCGCATATAAATCTGCAGCCCAGTTGGGAATCATTCATGCTACCCAGGGTGATCTTCCCAATGCTAAATATTATCTCGAGCGTTCGATCTCGCTCTCACCTGAGAATCCTAAATACTATTATAACCTGGCCCTCGTGTTATACAGAATGGGAGAGACCGAAAATGCGGCTCGCCGACTTTCACAGGCTGCCGGGCTGGGCGATCAAAACCCAGAAACATTTCTGTATATTGCGCGGCTTTACAATGAACTTGGTCGACCACAGATGGCTGCCACTTCTTTACGCAAGGCCCAGGAAATGGCCCCGCAGAATGTGCTCGTTCTCAATGAACTGGCAGATCATCTCGTTGAAAACTCAGAATGGAGTGAAGCTGTATCTATCTTAAAAAGGATTCTGGAACTCTCTTCAGAGACGATGGCGAGAAAAAATGCATTATTCAACCTGGGACGGGTATATCTGTCGATTCGCGATTTACCAGCAGCAGAAACTTCACTGACCCGGGCTTATGAATTAGATCGAACAGATGAAGAAACTCTGGTGCTGCTGGCAGAAGTGCACCGTCGTCGTGGTGAGAATCATAAGGCTGTCACTCTGTATAAAGAAGGGTTAAAGCTGAACCCCGACAATCTTAAATTGCTGAAAGCACAGGGTGAATTGTACCGTGATCTTGGTCTACTCACAGAAGCAGAAGAATCGTTCAGAAAACTTGCCGAGCATCCTCTGCATACTGAAGACGATGTACATACTGCATGGCAGTTTCTGGGAGACCTGGCAAAATCCCAAAAAAAGTATGATATCGCACTTTCTTACTTTCAAAAGCTTGAAGAAAGCGGAAACGCCGAGCAAAAGTTTTTTGGATCATTGGCATCTGCAGATACTATTCTCGCGGCAGGAAGCCCCGCAAGTTCTGCATTACCAAAAATTGAAACCTCGATTGCACTGAAGCCAGACTCAGAAGAGGCAAGAATTTTACTGGCGAGAATATTGATGAAAATTGGTGATCCTTCATCGGTTGAACGGGCAGAAGAAGAGCTAACGGGACTTATTTCGTGGTCAAAGAAACCGGCATTAACGTCCCGGGTCTTTACCCTTCGTGGGATATTATTCTACCGGTCAGGCATGTACCGCCGTGCAGTCGATGATTTTAACAGAGCACTGGAACTTGACCCTGCAAATCAGGAAGCTTTTGAAAATCGAAGGACCGCAGCTTCTCGGTTAAATTAAACTTTCTTTATCGGATTGCGTGGCCCAGGCCAGCTGCTCCCAGAATGCCTGAATCAGCATCGCCTTCGGTAAAAACAATTTCGAGGCGGTTTTTGAATACAGGGAACACTCGACTTTGAACGACTTTTTGAATATGGGGCTTCAAAAGATCACCGGCGCCGGCCATCCCCCCCGTTAAAATAAACAATGGCAGATTCAATAAATGGGTTACAGATGTAATGGCAAGACCGAGTGCATGCCCTGCAATCTGGTAGCTCAGCTGAGCATTTTCATCATTGCCTCTTGCGAGATCTGCAATTTCCCGGGCAGTGAGCTTTTCTGTTGATTTTCCGAGCGGAGGGCTGCCTGCATGCAGTAAGGAATGATAATTTTCAGAGACAGCCATAGCAGAAGAAAAAGTTTCCAGACATCCCATGGCAGAACATCCGCAGCGTCGAATTGTCAGCTTTTTATTTTGAAGAAGATCCATTAAGGCCATATCGAGAACCGGAATATGCCCAATCTCAAAACCATTGCCATTGTACCCACGAAAAATATTTTTTTCGAGTATGAGGCCGCCACCAACCCCGGTACCAAGTGTGAATACAGCAAAGTTATCATGTCCCCGGCCCATACCAAAATAGAGCTGGCCCAGGCCGGCGCAATTGGCATCATTATCAAGATGCACCGGAATATTCGGGTTATTTATTTTTTTTTGTACGAACTCAACAATATTGCAGTCCCGAATAGCGGGCATATTCGCAGAGCTGATGATTTTTCCCTTTTGAATGTCAAGGGGGCCGGGGCTGCCAATGCCAACCGACGAGGGTAAACCATGTCTGGAAAACAGAAAATCTAAAATTGAACCCAGTGAATTCAAGAAAGCGGTATTATCTTGTGCGCCGGGGGTATTCTCAGATCGTTTCTCAATGATCTTTCCCTGCTTATCGACAATACCTGCTTTGATTGTCGTGCCACCAATGTCAACTGCCAGCGTGAATTCTGAAGAGTCTGCCATTTTACAATCTGAAAGTAGTCATCGGGTATGCTTTGCAAATGGCTGCAACTTCCCGGGCATTTTTTTGCGCAACTTTTTCATCATTGGGGTGATCGAGAATATCTGCAATTATATTGCCAACCTTTACAAAATCAGATTTTTGCAAACCCCGGGTTGTCAGTGCCGGTGAGCCGAGTCGAATCCCACTTGCTACCATTGGCTTCTGGGAATCAAACGGTAATGCGTTCTTATTGCAAGTAATACCGATAGCTTCAAGCATTTCCTGTGCATCTTTGCCTGTAATTTTTTTACTATCGAACGTATTGACCAGCAGTAAATGGTTATCTGTACCGCCCGATACTACAGTAACCCCTCTCGATTGCAGAGTTTCTGCCAAAGTTCGAGCATTGTCGACGACCGCTTGCTGGTAGCCTTTGAAACTGCTTTGTAAGGCTTCATTGAACGCTGCTGCTTTTGCAGCGATCACATGCATCAAGGGACCGCCCTGAACTCCGGGAAAAACCCGGGAATTGAGAATTTTTTCCAGATCGGGGTTTTTAGAAAGAATTAGACCACCTCGGGGACCACGCAATGTTTTATGAGTCGTTGTAGTTACATAATCTGCATAAGGTATGGGGGAGGGATGTATTCCCGCTGCAACCAGTCCCGCAATATGAGCCATATCGACCATCAGTTCGGCCCCAACATCATCAGAAATCTCTTTGAATTTTGCAAAGTCTATTACTCTTGGGTATGCTGAAGCGCCTGCAATAATGAGACGGGGCTTTTCTTTGCGTGCAATTTTGAGAATTTCGTCATAGTTCAGCAGCATTGTTTTGCGATCGACCCCATAACTGACTGGTTCATAGATAAGGCCTGAAAAATTGACTTTTGAACCATGGGTAAGGTGGCCGCCGTGGGCGAGATCCATCCCTAAAAATTTATCACCTGGCTTTAAAGCTGCCAGAAATACGGCCATATTCGCCTGGGCCCCACTGTGTGGTTGCACGTTTGCATATTCTGCAGAGAAGATTTTTTTAGCGCGATTTCTGGCGAGATCTTCGACCAGGTCAGACGGCCCGCAGCCGCCATAATATCGTTTTCCCGGATATCCTTCGGCATATTTATTGGTAAGTGTGCTGGTGTACGCTTCGAGTACCGTTCTGGATACAAAATTCTCGGATGCTATCAATTCAAGATGCTTTTCCTGTCTATCATCTTCTGCGGCGAGCGCAGCGTACAACTCAGGATCATATATTTCATTTAAGGAATATGACATGCGTCAGCTTATTTTTTTTGATTCATCGCGAAAAGCAAAAAGGGGGCTGTCTGCAAAATCAATTTCCAGGGTATCCCCGGGGCTGAACTTACAAGTTCGGTAATTTCCGTCACAAAAAATTCGACCGTCAGGCATGACAGAGGTTACTTTAAAGTTTTGCCCGTGCTGTATGAGGCCTTTTTTATATTGCATATCGATTTTGGTATAGGGTTCTCTGACAATAAAACCGAACTGCAGCCGCCCCTCTTTATTGCGTTCCGGAAAAGGAACCCCACCGGCTGATGCAAAAGCTGCAGTACTGCCATTAGATGTTGAAATCCAGATACCTGAACTTTTCTGCAGCTCTTCTTGCTGGTTTATCTGCAGTAAGTACCGGCAGGTTGCAGCAGGATTCGTATCGGTAACGAGTAAATCATTGATGACCGGAATCGGCAGAATCTGATCATTCAGTCTTAATTGCAGTCTCGGAATTTCGACTGGCCGAAGCTCATCGTCGAGAATAGAGTTCAATATGTTGCGGGCATTCTCTTTATTATAGATCATATCGAGCATACAGTAATGTCCGATACTGAAATCTGGTGCAGTGTTCACACCCAGAATGGGCATTTTTTTCAGGAAGTGGGAACTCTGGATAAATGTGCCATCCCCGCCTGCTGCAATGACCAGTTCATACGCATTGCCTTCAGTTTCTTCCGGAAAAGGTTCATTTCTTGCCATGCGATGAACTTCAAAATTCAACTCATGCAATAATGAAGTCAATGTCTCAATGCTTTGACGGTGTTGGGCGTCTGCATCTTCGATTTCTCGTTTCAATCTGGGGTGCTTGAGAAGATCGGCGAGAAAAGATGACTGGGCATAAGATTCAAGTGCAGATTTTTTCGTGACCAGAATTGCTTTCTTCATTACAATACCAGATTTAACATTTTCTCTGTGGCAGAAACTGCGGCCATTACCTGATCAGAATCAACACCACGGGTGATGAGAACCTTTTGATCATGTTGCCATGTAATCTTACACTCGACCAGGGCACTGGTTTTTCCTCCGGGTGGAATTCTAATCTCGTAGTCAGTCAATGATGGCATGGTAAACTCAGCATCTGCAGCCCATATACGTAAGGCAGTCATGAAAGCGTCATAACCCCCGTCGCCGCTGCCTGTGACTCTAGATTCCTTATTCTGATAACTTAATGTTAACGAACAAACCGGCGAAATTCCTTTTCCCGAAGTGATAACCACTTTTTGAAATGAGATTTTATTTTCAGCGGCAATATTCAATACGTCTGCGATAATAAATGGCAGATCTTCGGGAGTCACTGTTTTTTTTTGATCGCCTAATTCGATAATACGGCGCAGGACTTTCTCGCGATTTTCGTCTGAAAGTTCAAGGCCCAGTTCTTTGAGGTTGTTTTCAAGAGACGCTTTCCCGGACAGTTTGCCGAGCGAATAAGATCGCTTGCGACCAAAGCGTTGCGGCTGAAGAGGATTGTGATAGAGACCTCCTTTTTTATCGCCGTCGGCATGAATTCCGGCAGTCTGGGTAAAGACATCTTCACCCACAATGGGTGAATTCGCGGCTAATCGTTTGCCTGAAAAAGTCTCTACGACGCGTGAAACATTGTAGAGTGCTTTTTCATTGATATTCGTCTTTAACTTGAGATGATCGTGAATACCTGCAACGACCTCGGCTAACGAGGCATTGCCGGTTCTCTCTCCCAGGCAGTTCATGGTAACATGTACGCCATGTGCCCCGCCTTCGATTGCTTCGAGTACATTGATTGTTCCAAGCCCATAATCATTGTGCGGGTGAAAATCGAAATGGGTATCAGGAAACCGGGCAGTTAAATCTGTCAAAGCAGCTTTTACCTGAGAAGGATACAGTACACCTAATGTATCTGGCAGCATAATTCTCTTGGCTTTCGTTGTTGTCAGAAATTCGATCATTTCATACACATAATCCCGGCTGTCTCGGTATCCGTTTGACCAATCTTCAAGGTAGACATTGGTTTCGATACCCTCATCGCTGGCCGATTCTATGAGTTTATGAATTTCGCTGAAATGTATTTTCGGAGTTTTGCGCAGTTGTCCCTCTAAATGTTTAAGACTGCCTTTGGTGAGCAGGTTCATGTTTTGAATTCCTGTTTCCTGTAGCCATGCAATTGATTTACCACCATCCACAAAGCTCAGGATCTCAAGCCTTTGCAGAAAACCGGCACCTTTTGCCCATTCGACAATTTTCTTTACACTGTATTCTTCACCCTTCGAAACCCGGGCCGAAGCAATTTCGAGACGGTCAACATTTACTTTTTCAAGCAACAGTTTGCTCAGTTGTAACTTCTCACCGGACGAGAACGCGACATTGTGGGTCTGTTCTCCGTCGCGCAGGGTAGTATCCATGATTTCTACGCGGTTTTGTCTGGTTTTAGCCTTCTGGTTTACAGCACGGTCGGCATTCATGTTTACCGTTTTCGTCTTGAGAGCAGCCTGACAAGCAAAAGACCACCGGTTATTTTTTAATTTACCACTCAGATGAATTTCATGAACTACCGATACTTATAAGGATCTCATGAAGTTTATTCTTGATATATTAATCTATGTAGCAATCGGAGCCGGTTTAAGCTGGTATTTCTATTCTATTCGCGGACGGGATTTGCTGGGCGGATTCGTTGGGGGGCTCATTGTCGGGCTATTGGGTGCAATACTGGGCGGTTTCGTATTGAATAACCCGTTGAATCTTGCCATAGAATTCTTACAGCGCGGTCTGTTGGTTGCCAATGTAAATGTAATTGCCGGTATCTTAGGCGGTTATTTTGCAGTGTATATGTTCAATAAAATAAACAATGACCGTACCCGCCGCGATCGTTAGCAGCGGGGAACTCTGAATACATTGCTTTTTTTAAGTACCCCACGCTATTTTCTTCCCTTACATGGGGTATTGAGTCTTCTGACTGCATTGCAAAGAAAGTCGAAACTTTATTTACTGGCAATTTCCCTGAGTATTTTTTCTGTTGGCTTTTGTAATACTCAAGTAGACCTTGTCTTGGCAGAAAACATTGAGTCTCAAATTAAGATCTCATCCCGGTTTCCGAAGTCGATTGAATCGTGGGAAAGTAATCGCCGTTTCTACTTTCTGGTAAATTTGCTGGCAAACCATGGTGCTGAGCGTTGTGATCTTTATAGCCAGAAAGAACGATGCAATTTTTTCCCGTTTTCGATAAACGAAGAACGCATAGAAATTCTATCAGAACATCTGAATCCCATTTCTCAAAAAAAACGTTACCTGAGAAAAAACCTTATTCTCTTGATGGGTAGGGCAGCAGACAATGGAGCTAAAGAGAAAGATTTGCTAATCTTGCCAAAACTCTCCTATACAACAACAGAAAAGGACAGGGAGCTTTCTGAGTTGTTTGCATTCCTGATCAGGCATGGTAAAAATTGCCGTAGGCCGCTGAAATTAATCTTGAGACAAGATACATCCGTCGGAGATTTAACGGAATCGTACCGCACTGTTTTTCAAAATCTGCAGAGTACCTGTTTTCGCGAAGTTGAAAAGTAGTTTCCGAGCTGAAAAGCCTGCCAAGACTGGCATTAATTATGTTTGAAAATAGAGAACACGTATTTACATCAGAATCTGTCTCCGAAGGGCATCCAGACAAAATTTGTGATCAGATATCTGATGCCATCTTAGATGCCTACTTGAAAAACGACCCGGCATCCCGGGTAGCTTGCGAAACCTTGACTACCACCAATCATGTCACAGTTGCAGGGGAAGTATCGTCCAATACCCTGCTGAAGCGCAAAGACATTGCAGATATTGCCAGAAAAGTTATCAGAGAGATTGGTTACACTGAAACTGTTGAAGATATGAAACTTTCTGAAGCAGAACGAATTGGTTTTACCGACGAAGATGTGCAGATCAATGTGCTGCTGCATTCCCAGTCGAACGATATTGCACAAGGTGTAATCGGCGAAGGCCTGCATAAAGAAGAAGGTGCCGGAGACCAGGGAATGATGTTCGGCTTTGCTATTGATGAAACCGAAGCGCTTATGCCGATGCCCATTTATTATTCGCACAAACTGCTCGAGAACCTTGCCCAGCTTCGCAAATCGGGAAAACTAGACTTCCTGCGTCCCGATGCCAAGTCACAGGTAACTGTGCGTTACCAGGATGGAAAACCTTTAGCTATTGATACGATTGTTATTTCTACCCAGCATACACCAGATGTCAGCCATCGCCAGATTTCAGATTCTGTAATTGAAGAATGTGTGAAAACTGTGATCCCTGCTGAACTTCTCAAAAATACTGAGTATCATATAAATCCCACCGGCAGATTTGTTGTTGGTGGTCCACATGGAGATTGCGGTCTAACCGGTCGAAAAATTATTGTCGATACCTACGGAGGGTACGCTCGCCATGGTGGCGGGGCCTTCAGCGGTAAAGATCCCTCGAAAGTAGACCGTTCTGCAGCATATATGATGCGCTACGTTGCCAAAAATGTCGTTGCTTCTGGTATTGCAAAAATGTGTGAAATACAAGTTGCGTATGCGATTGGTGTGGCAAAACCCGTATCTGTCGTGGTCAATACATTCGGAACCGGCAAAGTCGCTGATGATAAAATTGAACAGATGATCGCTGCAAATTTCGACTTGACCCCCAAAGGAATAAGAGAAACGTTGGGACTAAGAAATATTCAGTATCAGCCAACTGCCAGCTATGGACATTTTGGACGGCAAGGCAGTTCTTTCCCATGGGAAAAAACTGATAAGACTGCAGCATTTCAAAAATAAAGTTCAGGAGAGTTACTCGCACAATTTATGAGAATTAAAAATCGCAAGCCCCAGTTTCGGGGACCCCGCCGTGCAATTCGTGAGCACAGAATAAACGAAGAAATAAATGAACCACAAGTAAGACTGGTAACTGACAACGGGGCCGAGGTTGTCAGTTCATCTGAAGCCCTTAATCGGGCAAAACAGGAAGGGGTCGATTTAGTCGAAATTGCAAAATCTCCTGATATGCCGATTGTCAAAATCATCGACTACGGCAAATTCAAGTTTGAAAAAACCAAAAAAGAAAAAGAAAATAAGAAAAGACAGAAAGTTATTCAAGTCAAAGAAATCAAAGTTGGTCCCAAGATCGATGTAGGTGACTTTGATCGTAAATGCCAGCTCGCGGCAGAATTTCTCAACGAAGGGGACAATGTCAAAGTGAGTATGCGATTCCGGGGACGGGAAATGGCTCATACCGATATTGGTCTTGAGAAAATGAACCAGTTCTACGAAAATTTGCAGGATATTGCAATGCAAGACAAAAACCCTTCTATGGAAGGGAGAATCATGGTAATGGTCTTACGCCCCCGCAGTAAATCTGAAGTTAAGCCTAAAGGCGGCGAAACTAAAGAAGATGCTCAATCTGAAAAAACAGAATAGCGAAAGCCCATCAAAAATAACCTTTCTTTAAATTCCTCACGTAATTGCCGGTTATGAATATTAACGGCGCGTATCCCTCCGTAGATACCGCCGCCATAAAAAATAGCACCCCCTGTAGCCAGCAGCGTACCTGTCAAAACTTCTGAATTCTCAAAAGCCACAATCGATGAGATGGCAAAAAATGAAATGACAGCCAGAGAACTGAAGCCATCGCCATATTCCCCGGCATAGAAGTATCCCCCTCCCGGAAATAAGGCAGCAAGTGCTCCCAGAATCTGAGATTTTTCCCGTTTTTCGGGCAAAATTTCCTGCCAGTCTGTGGCAGACGAGAATGTAAGTATCGGGGCAGCAAGATACGCAGGAAACTGCAGGTTTTCAATATCAGATAAAAACAGCAAACCCTGATCAGGATTTTTAATCTGCAACTCTGCCTCGGAATGCAACTGAAGAAGGCTATGTTCATGGCGGGAAATCGGTTCGGGAAGTCCTTGTAGAATGCTGGCAGAACGGGCAAACTGCTTTAATTGCAGGCTAGAGAAATAGGCCAACCAGCTTGATTGAGGTGTAACAGGAATCTGCTCAATTTCACGAATGACCAGTGCATATTGTTCAGCTGCAAATAGATTTTCAGCTGCTCTCAATCTCAATTTATTCTGCAGTTCACGATTGTCTGCAAGAAAAGCCTCTCTCTGGTATTCGGTTGCTGCCCGGTAATAATCGTGCTGGCGTTCAAAATAATAGCCAAAGGAATTCTGTAGACCTTGTTCGGCAAAAATCAGGCCGGCGGGTAATAAAAAAGCCAGATATTTGACGAGTTTGAGAAGAACATTCATCTACGGCAAAGAATGCAAAGTTTCTGTTCTGTAAATATTCTTTACAGGCCAGAGAACACATGACCTATGGATGCAAGATTGAAGCCCGGATTTCGGGTATTTGAATCTGGCCAGATAGCTCAGTCGGTAGAGCAGAGGACTGAAAATCCCCGTGTCGGGAGTTCGATTCTCTCTCTGGCCAAAAGTTTATGCCATTAAAAATATGGACGGGGCTGTTGGCCTCTGCCTTTCTAAGTTCGACTGTGCTGCCAGGAAGCTCTGAGGCATATACAATCTATCTGGTTCGCTCCCATTACCCTGTAATGCTGGTGTTCTTGATAGCCTCTGCCGGGAATATACTGGGTTCACTGGTAAACTACTGGATTGGTCGGGGCGGATATCGACTGCTGAAAAATAGAATATGGGGTTTCAGCAAAAAAAATCTGGCACGATCCCGTTTATTATTTCGCAAATACGGAGCGATTGCGTTGTTTTTTGCATTTCTTCCGGTCATTGGCGATCCCGTGACTGGCGTCGCAGGTTTAATGCGTTACCCTCTCAAA
Organism: Leptospiraceae bacterium; assembly: GCA_020440825.1. GTDB lineage: Bacteria > Spirochaetota > Leptospiria > Turneriellales > Turneriellaceae > JAGRNJ01. The sequence continues at coordinate 40,260 of JAGRNJ010000025.1, forward strand.
AAATTTTTAGTGGTGGTTGCAGCAGGCAAATTATTTCGCTACGCATTTGTGATCTGGCTGTTTTATCCAGTGGGAAAATAAAATGGGGCAGGTGAATCTAAAACAGGCATTATCGCCCCGCTTGTATGCAGCTGCCTCGAAGATTACCGAGACCCTCGAAAATGCCGGTTACGAAGTTTTTCTAATCGGTGGTTCAGTCCGGGACATTCTTTTGAAACGCAATCTTTCTGATCTTGACTTTACTACCAATGCATTGCCGGGCGATGTTCGCAGATTATTTCCGTCTCATATTCCGGTCGGCGAAAAATTTGGTACAATACTGGTTTTGATAGATAAAATTCCTTTTGAAGTGACCACCTACCGGCATGAAACAGGATATTCAGATGGTCGACGACCTGACCATATTACCTTTGGCACTTCATTGGCAGAAGATGTTCTACGCAGAGATTTTACCATCAATGGTCTGGCGGTTCGGTTTCCCGATGGGCAGGTGATTGACCATGTTGAAGGCGAGCGAGACATAGCAGCCAAAATTATTCGATGCATTGGTTCGGCACAGGAACGGTTTCAGGAAGATGGTTTGCGTCCTATTCGCGCCTGCCGTTTTGCGGCAACCCTGGGTTTTGATTTCGATTCACAGATATTTCCGGCGATCCTGGGTTCTATTGCAATCACCGCTAAAATTGCACCAGAGAGATTCTATGACGAGTGGCGCAAGACACTCAAAATTGAGAATCGTGCCAGGTTCTGGGAGTTGCTCATCGAGACCGGAATTTATGCTCATTTTTTCTCAAAATTTTCCAGGATAGGCGAGAACAGGGTATCGTGCAGTGCGTTTCTTGAGAATATCAACAGTTTCGAGATACAAACAATGGGTGAGTACATGTTTCTGCTGGCAGTAGAAGAACGGCTGCACCATAGTAGTTTAGAGTCCTTTCTTTCACAATGTATGGTACCGTATTTTCGGGAATCCCGATTTCCACGCAAAGAAGAAGATCTATGCAAGGCATTGCTCGGCTCACCGTTTATTGAGCTGATTCAAGAAAAAGTGAATGCTCGACGGCAATGGAAGACTGCAATATCGGCAGTTCCTCGTGCCCAAATTGAGAGCCATCGCAAAATGGTGATTCCGTATTACGGCAATCTTTACCACATTCATGATCAATCATTTGTGGAGCAATTACAACATCTTATTGACGATATTTTTGAAAGTCAAGATCCGTTATATCTCTCTGATCTGGCCGTGAATGGGAATGATTTAAAAGAAACCTTGCAGATAAACGGGCCGGTCGTGGGAGAATTATTACAGAAACTGCTACTGGCGGTGCATGAAAATCCCACACTCAATCATCATGAGGGTCTGCTGCAGCTGTCAAAAAAGCTCTATTCCCAAATGAGTTGATTTTTGATTAAGCCAGAATATCGAGCAGATGGTCACTGTCTGGTTTCTTTTGCTCGGAATTCTGATTTTGAGATTTTTTTTCCTGCTCATCAGAATCTGTAGAACCTTGCTGGTGACTCAGTTGTCTTGAATGTTCGCGGTAGGCAATTTCCTGCTCGGTCAACTCTCCGAAATGCGGATGCGTATCTTTGAGATCAGGACGAATTTCTGCCTCTTCAGCGGGAGTTACACTGCGTACTTTTCGGGAAGCACTTTCGGCAATTTTCTTATCTGAACTGCGCCGCTGAATTTCTTCACGGGAATGCCGGTCACCCTCATGTTTGGTAATTTCAAGCAGTGCATTGATATTTACCTGCAGATCTAAGGGACGTATCGCCATTACAGTTTTTGCCTCGCCAGTCTCGCACCGGCTTTACGCCAGTCTTCCCCTTTGCCTTCTTTTGGCTGCTGGTAGGGGACAATTTTGATGTTTCCGTTTTCTTCAATAAGAGTGACGTGTCGGTACTCATCTTTTGCTAAAAACCGGGCTCCGTTGATTTCAACGGTAACCCCGGGAAAGAGAATTTTCTCGACGTGAACCGCTCCACGAGAGGAAAGCATATTCAGATATTCATTCAGCTGTTCTTTTTCCTGTTGGGCATCTTCGAGCCGTTCGAGCAGTTTCTCTTTGAAGGTCTGCATTTTTACGAGCATTTCATCTTTGTCGGAAGAAAAATTTTCTTTTTGTGCATTTTTCTGAAAATTCAGGGTTCTCAAGTTTGTTTCGAGTTTTTCAAGTTTCTCCCGAGCAGTACTTTCAACCTGATCGATCTGCTTTATCTGCTGCAGAACTTTGGGGTTGGTACCTACGATTACAGTCGTTGGGGTCGAAGCCTGGGCACCAAGCTGCTTGACCCTTACTTCTTCACCGGCCATCACTTCACCACCGACAATCTGTGCTCGTTTACCATTGCAGAGAATTTTTCCACCAGCATAAATATTCGAGTGAAGAATACCTTCTGCAACGACGACGTCTTTATCAACTGTGGCCTTTGCATTCTGGATGAATTTCGCGTACACAGAGCCGGTAGTCGATTCCAGAACCGCACCATCCCGGCCCATAACCCCGGAACTGATTATAATGTTACCCTCTGCTTCAACCTGGGCCTTTTGGATGT
>JAGRNJ010000026.1 GCA_020440825.1 Leptospiraceae bacterium
GCAACCTTTGTATTAAATTTCCCTGGCCATCTATAATGCGCACTGTTTTCAATGACGATCAAAGATTTTTTCAAACCTATTTCTCAGCATTTAAAGGCTATTATTTTACCGGTGATGGCTGCAAGAGAGATGCCGATGGCTACTACTGGATAACCGGTCGAGTTGATGATGTTATCAATGTTTCTGGACACCGACTGGGAACTGCAGAAGTAGAGTCTGCGCTGGTACTGCATGAAAAGGTAGCCGAAGCGGCAGTTGTAGGCTATCCACATGAGATTAAAGGCCAGGGGATCTATGCTTATGTGACGTTAAACGCCGGAATTGAGCCGGGTGTAAATTTAAAAGAAGAATTGATTGCCCTGGTAGCCAAGGAGATCTCGGCCATCGCAAAACCAGATGTCATTCAGTTTTCCCCTGCCTTACCAAAAACTCGCAGTGGAAAAATAATGCGACGAATTTTAAGAAAAATTGCAGCTGGTGAGATTGATACCCTTGGTGATACAACTACCCTGGCAGATCCATCGGTTGTTGAAACTCTGGTGAAAGAAAGGGTAAGATGATCGACTATTCTGGAAAAAATATACTTATTACGGGCGGCTCTAAAGGAATTGGCAGAGCAATATCTTTGCAACTGGCAGAAGCTGGGGCAAACCTGATGATTGTAGCTCGCGATTTAAAAGCTCTCAAAGAAGTAATTAATGAAATAAAAGAGCTGAAAGCAGGGAAGGTAGCCTATTATTCAGCAGATGTTACCAATAAAGGGCAGATCAAGAAAGCAGTGCAGGAAACCTTAAAACAATTCGGAAAAATCGACGGGGTAATTCACAACGCCGGCTTTGCGAGACCTGATTACTTCGAAAATTTGTCCCTGGAAATATTTGAAAAACATGTCAATGTTGATTACATGGGGGCAATCAACGTTCTACAGGCCGCCTTTCCATATCTTTCAAATGGAGCATTTATCAGTGTTACTTCCTCTGTTGTCGGATATATGGGGGTTTTTGGCTATACTGCCTATGCCGGCCCTAAATTTGCCCTGATCGGCTTTGCCCAAAGTCTGCGCCAGGAATTGAAACCCAAAGGAATTTCGATTTCTGTACTTTGCCCTCCCGATACTCATACCCCAGGTTATGAACAGGAAAATGAAACAAAACCATTTGAAACTGCTGCACTTTCAGAAGGGGCGAGCCTTATGCAACCTGAACAGGTCGCAAAAGTTTTTTTAAAAGGACTGCAAAGACGTCGTTTTATGATTCTTTGCAATTTTGAATCAAAATTGTTCTATCGGCTCCAGGGCTGGTTTCCGGGTCTTGTGAGAATTGTCATGGACTCAATGATCTCGAAAGCTCAAAAAAAGAAAATATTGAAAAAAAAAGATTAGAGAATCTTTGAAAATCTGCCGTCTATATAGACAGGGTGAAAAAGATTTTCATACTATCTGTTATACTGGGTTTAGCGTTGTCGATTTCGGCAGAGCAAGATGCCCCTATCCCGGAAAATACTTCGGTTTTTGAAGAGACCAAAGATAAAGTCTTTCGTTGGAAATTTGAACCGGGTGATGTTTTGGAGCTTAGAAAGGTCGGAGACCAGACCGTTAAATTTCAAGGGTCATCCATTAAAAGAAAAGTGTACCACCGCGTGCTTCTCGAGAACACAGAAGTATCGCCTAAAAAAGGTTTTCTGCTAGAGGGGTCGTTCTCTACCAGCATTAAGCCGAATGAAAAAAGAATCCCATATGAAGAGACAGAGTTTCATAAAGGTTCATTTTATCTGAATCCACGTGGGGTCTATGAGGTCTTTCCTGATAGTTTCATGCCCAACATTCGCAGTGTACCCAGTTTTCCTGAGGGAGTCGATCCGGCTGGTTCAGGAGCCAATAAAATGCTGCCCGGTTATCGCTGGAAAATGTCTGGCGAAGAAGCAATGAAAGACCGGCTTATCATCAAAATTCCCTTTGAAGTTCAGTATGAATACAGAGGCATCGAAGCTTTCAGAACAGAGGGTGTGAATCGGCAATTCCATCGTTTTACCTCAAGCTATCAAATCAATTATGAGTCAGAAGACACCCTGCAGAGAGAATTGCCTGTTAGAATGTTTGGCTATGTAAACGCTAACTGGCTTTGGGATGCAGAGGCAGGGATTCCCTATGTAGCGACCGAAGAATACAATGTGATTCTTGTCTACGCGGGTGGAGAAAACCGCGAGTTTACCATCCGCACCACCAGTTTCTACCGAAAAATCAAACCGATGAATACTACAGAACGAAAATCAACGGTGGCAAATTTGAAAGAAAGCCTGCAAGGCGATGAATCTATCAAAGTTACCGAAGAAGAACGCGGTATCACAATTGAAATACCCGACATCTTGTTTTCGGTAAATTCCAGCGAATTGAATTCCCGCAGCCGAGACATTATTGAAAAAATTGCAGATGGACTACCTGCTAAATTTTCCCGTACCCTATTGATTCGCGGTCATACCGATAGCACGGGCAGAGAGGAATTCAATAAAAGTTTATCTCTTGAACGAGCAAAATCTGTCGCCACCGTCTTAATGGAGAAAGCTGAACTTAACCCCGAATTGATCAGCTATGAAGGTCGGGGGTCAGCCGAGCCGGCCGATTCAAACCAGACCGCCGAAGGTCGGGCTAGAAATCGTCGGGTCGAGATTGTGATTTTGTATAAATAATAAAGAGCGAAAGTTATCAGGCTTTCATTTTATATTTTTTCTTGAATTTATCTACACGACCAGCAGTATCTACCAGTTTCTGCTTACCGGTATAGAAAGGATGGCATGATGAGCAGATTTCTACCTGCAAGTCAGTTGAAGTTGACCGTGTCTTGTATTCAGCACCACAGGCACATTTGATGGTAGTTTCCTGATAATTTGGATGTATTTCTGCTTTCATGTTAGTTTCCTGAGTAGCACAATATGTAAAAAAAGACATACCGTCAACAAATTTTGAACATACTTGAACCAAAAGCTAAGCACCGGGAATTAAAGCGATAAAAATCTGAGTTATAGCTATTCAACTTTTTTTGATTTTAAAGGGCAGATAAAAGAAGATTATTGACGAATTATCCGATAATATCATGATAACACCCCCGAGGATACTATGAACCTGAAAAAACTGAATTATTCAATAACTTTGCTGATTCTGCTGAATCTGACGACTTTTTCACTCTGGTCGGTCAAGATTGACGAAGAAGAATTAAAAAAGGTCAGTGAAAAAATTGAATTTAGAAATAATAAACAAATTCCTGGCAAAGGGGATAGTCTCAAAGAGATACGCAACATTGGTCGTATCATGTCAAAAGGTATAGAACAGAACCAGTCACAAGGGAAATATGGTGCAAAGTACCGTTTATTGCGAGCCCTTGACACTGAAAGCCCGAAGCTTTCGGCTGACATTTTTATTATTGAGAGAACAGCCAGAGTCGACCACATCGATAACGTGCGTCGCATTCTCTCTTCCTATATTCAATCATCTTATAAATATGACAAATCAGATGCAGACACTTTAGCTTTATTTGCAACATATTACAATGCGGTCTACCGTTCAGATTTAGAGTATTTTAAGACTACCTATCATGATGGGGTCACAAAAAATCTTTCTGCAGCCAATGCCGGTATTGCGAAAGATTATCGTGAGTGGCCGGGCAAGACCAGAATGATTATCCCCATTGAAAATGGCCGTGTCAGCACTGAAACAGTTGGTGATAAAAAAGTAAAAGAAGAACTGAAAAAACAGCCAGATAAAGGAATTCCTGAACGTGAAAAACTCGTAAAAATAGAGAAAAAAGACCAGGAAAAAGAAAAAACTGCGATTAAAGAAGAGAAGAAAAAAGTAGAAGAAAAGAAAGAAGAAATTCGTAAAAAAGAAGATGATTTGACAAAGAAAAAAGAAGAATCAGATAAAAAAGCAGAAGAAATTAAACGCAAAGAAGAAGAATTAGCTCGCAAGAAAAAAGATGCTGAGCAGGAAAAAGATCCTGTAAAGAAAAAAGAAAAAGAAGAAGAAGTAAAAAAACGCGAAGAAGAACTGGCTAAAGAGAAAGAAAAGAAAAAACAGGAAGATGAAGCAGCAGAAAAAGAACGTAAAAAACTGGAAGATGAAAAAAAAGAAGCTGAGAAAAAAGAAGCTGAACTGAAAAAGCGAGAAGAAGATGCGAAAAAAGATGCTGAGCGCCTGAAAAAAGAAGAAGAAGAACTTCGTAAAGACAAAGATCCGGAAGCTTATCGTGAAGAACTGGAACGTCGTGAACGCGAGCTCAAAAAACGTGAAGAAGATCTGGCCAAAAACCCGAAACAGAAGAACGTCTTTGATAATAAGATCTACTATCTCAAAACGATTGAATATACTGCCGGTGGTAAATACAAAAATAATATGATGATCATTGATCCGGCTACCAAGAAAGTAGAGTTGATCTCTCCCTATAGAAACATCAGTGGTAGAAAATTTGATACCTATGCCAACGGGGTTGTGGTCATCGGCCAGGAAGGAAAGCGGGGCTTTGTTGCCGATGCGAATTACCTGGTACTGCTTGATCTGGAAACTTTAGAGCCGGTACATATCAGTGAAGACAATGTTTTCTGGAGAAGTTTTATTGAAATTCGCGACGACTTCATTTTCGCGATTATTCGTGAAAACAATGAATTCTATCTTGCAAAGTTTGATAAAACAATGAGCAGGGTAGCCCGCTCAGAGACTCCGGTTCATGAAGATACGTTTATCTCGTTCTTCAATGATGATGTTTTTGTGAATAATAAACAGAAAGAAGTTGTGATTCTCAACAAAAGCGATCTGAAGCAAAGTGGCACAATTAAACCGTAGCCCGGAATTTTATAGTCACCGGTCAGTTAAGGTCAGCTAAAAAAAATAGATTTTCCTGGCCGTTTGCACGATCAATCTTAGCAGTTACTTTTTCAACAATGTGACTGCTAAGCGTGCCCTAAATTAAATTCCCTTGTCTCGAATTTACTGAACAGGCTTATCTTGGCTTTTCTACCATACGATTTCTAAACTTGACTTTTTGTTCAGAAAGCCGCACAACATCATTTTATCTGTTTATGGCAAGAGTCGTCAAAGTGTATTTTTGCAATGCTGTTTTCCTGTAGGTGAATTTCAAGGTTTGAAACGTTAGACAGAAAATAACACTGGCAGATTAGGTGATCATCAAAAGTCAAGAATCGGTGTTCTTTGCTTTTGCCTCTGCAGCCTGTCGAGACTTTGTTAAATGCTTATTCATCTGACGGGCAAATTCAACCATTTTGGAGTCCAGTTTTTTGATTTCCTTTGCCGTGAGAGAATCCATGTTCGGAACAGGTTGAGCCAGATGACGCATCTTTTTACCTTCATACTTCACATCTACCCAGACCAGATTGTCTGAAACCCGGGAAATAAATGCGGGCTCATCATCTATTTTTTCGAGCTCCAGATGTAAAATCAGGCCCCCTCTGGTCAACAGTTGCTTTTGCCCAGATATAAAATTTCCCAAAGACCATGCGATAAATTTCCGGGGATGTACTTTCTCGGCATCGGGTTGTACAAATTCATAGGGTTGAATATAGTGCGGATGGCTTCCGATGATTATATCTGCCCCCGCGTCAAAGGCAATCTTGGCCATCTTTTTCTGAAATTCATTTGGCTGCAGTTTGTACTCATCACCGAAATGATATAGTACAATTATGAAATCAGGGTTTCCTGTTTTTGCAAATTGAATATCTGATTCAATCTGTGCTGTATCTTTCGTCATATTGACTTTCACAGCCGGCGGAACCGGAATTTCATTCGTTCCATACGTATAGTTCAAAAAGGCAAGTTTAAATCCTTTGATTTCATGAAATAAAACCTTGTTTTTTTCATATTCTTCTATCGATCGAAAAGTACCCGTCTGTAATAAACCGGCTTCCCGTATTTTATCAATTGTTCGAATCAGGGCGTTCGCCCCTTTATCCATGCTGTGATTGTTTGCAGTAACCAACATATCAAAACCCGCATTTTTTACTGCATCGAGATAGCTGTCAGGCACTCCAAATTGGGGATACCCTGAATAATTTTTTCCCGGTAAGGTTGTTTCCAGGTTCCCGATAGTAAAATCGGCAGCAGAGAGAACTGAAGTTACCTGTGCAAAAGACGGTTCAAAGTTATAACACTTGCATTTTTTATCATAAGCACCGTCTATCTGGGTTATGTGGGACATCAAGTCGCCTACAAAAGTAAGGCTTAGTTTTTTTGATTCTGCACGACACTGGAAAATCGCGCCGGCCATTAAAAAGAATATTACAGATCGAAGACTGTGATTTTGATAAATTCTCGGTACTCTGAATCTCATGGGGCAGAATCTAAAAAAGGATATTACTCGACAATGTCTTTATGCACCTTGATATAGGCAGATTCGGGATCGACCTTGCTTCGTTTTTCAACCCCGGGATACGCTGTCTTCTGAATTATAATTTCAGGTTTCGCAGAAAAAACCGGACCTCGTCGTTGTAAAGAAAGTTTGTTTGCTTCAAAATTCTTCACTTTCTGGTTTAATGCTGCGATCAATTTTAAGATCTGTACTCCTGTTTGTTTCTCCTGGCCCTGGTAAACTTCAAGATAGTGTTTAGGATTCTGTAGAAATTTTCTGCCAAACATCTTTGTCAGATATTCGATTGCCTTTCGGCGTTTTTCTTTAGTTTCATCAATTTCTTTGTCAAATGCATTCAGTTCCTGTTCAAAAACAGGATCAAAACCAACCTCGAGAATAGTCGGCACGCCCGAAGCAGAACCTGCGATTCTGCATTCTATTTTTTCTTTAGCCTTTAGATGGCCGCCTATTATCTGCCCGCTTTCCTGTTTACAAATAATTTTACCACCGCATTCGATATTGCTCTGATAAATTGAATCTCTAACTAAAATGTCTTCTGCAGCACTGATATTGGCATTGCGCAAATAAAGAGTCTCAATGCGTCCCCCCGATTTTATCTTAATCTCAGGTTTGCCAATGATTCCGCCTATTACGATCAGGTTTCCGCCGGCACTGAGATGTGAACGTTCGGCAAGTCCCAGAATTCTTAAACTCCCGCCAGCCTCAACAATAAACCCGGGAGGAACCGAACCGGAAATCTCAACATTACCGTTAAATCGAATGTTGCCGATATTCAAGTCAAGATCAGATTTTATATAAAGAGTCTCGTCAACATAGACAATTGAGTTTGTCTCGACTAACACCCCGTCGATTTCAGCGAGAACTACATTTTCATACTGTTTATCGAGAGAGAGATTTTTTCCCATTTTGGGGCCGCGCGTTGAAAAAACAGCCTGAATAGTATTGCCGTAAACTGTGTATCCGTCACTTTTATTCTGGGCTTTAACGAGAATGCCGATTTGCTGTGATTTTTTTACGTTGAGAAACATTTCCCGCTCACGAAAATCCATCCGCCCATCTTCTTTTATTTTTCCTGAATTAATCTGTTTTTCATGAACCAGGCGAACATATTCCGGCCAGCCATTCTGGGCCGGTCTTCCTCGTGCAATTTGAATTCTATCGGTGTGTCGACTCTTTGCTTTGGCGACTTCTTCCTGCAGTTCCTGTTCTGTTATCACATCCATGAACTGATTGGCATGAATGACAGCGCGAATCATTTCAATAGAGGGAAATTTGTCATCAGGAAATTCGGCAGAATAAAGCCAGGCAGCGGTTTTATCAGTTGAGATTATGACCGGTGAAATTACAGTTAGTTTTTTATTTATCAACCCTGCATAACCAAAAATTTTTGCTTTCCAGATATGGTTGTGAGAATCATAATAAACAGTCTTATCGTCATAATTCAAATTGGTTTCATTCTTCTTGAGTAGAATCTGCTTTTCAGGAAATTTATTTTCACTGCTTGCCGCGAGCCAGTCTGCCGGGAATACCAGATTTCCCGGTTCGGGAATCAGTATGGTCTCTTCCATATTGCCAAAAGAGAAGTGAAAAGGTCTATCTTCAACGGGATGAATAAAATAATTGATTTCCATTTTCTAGTCCAGCCGGTTAATACCATTGAGAGCCGCTACCCGGTATGCCTCTGCCATTGTGGGATAGTTAAAAACGGTTTCGGTGAAATAGCGAATTGTATTTTGATCATCTTTTCTATTCATGATTGCCTGCCCAATATGAATAATTTCAGCCGCTGAGTGGCCAAAACAATGAATTCCCAGAATCTGCAGAGTTTCACGGTGAAACAGAATTTTAAGCATGCCCACAGTTACCCCTGCAATCTGTGCCCGTGCCAGATTTCGAAATGCTGCATGACCAACTTCATAAGGAACTTTCTCGGCAGTCAGTTCTTTTTCTGTTTTCCCTAATGAACTTATTTCGGGACTTGTATAGATACCAGTGGGGATGGCCTGCAGCATCGATGCAGGTACCTTCTCACCCAGCAGACTGGCAGCTGCATACCGGCCCTGATTGTATGCCGCACTTGCAAGCGAAGGAGGGCCAATGACATCGCCGGCCGCGTAGATGTGATTCTGCTCGGTTTTAAGATCTGCATTTACGGGAATCTGCCCCCTTGAATTGGCTTGCAGGCCTACTGCTGAAAGATTCAGAGAATCTGTATTCCCAGATCTGCCATTTGCCCAGAGCAGTGCCTCTGTTCGAATTTTTTTACCTGATTTTAATTGTACAATTATATGATCATCATGCAATTCAATCTTTTCGAAATCTTCACCATGCCTTAAGATGACCCCCTGGTCACGAAGGTGATAGGCTAATGCATCGGTTATTTCATCATCCAGAAATTCAAGAAGTCTCTCACGGGTATTGATCAGATTTATTTTAATATCCAGACCGCGAAAGATGGATGCATATTCGCAGCCGATTACCCCCGCACCGAAGATACTCATAGAACGCGGGGTAAACTTCATCTGCAGAACACTGTTCGAATCTAATATGCGAGGGTGTGAAAAGTCTAACCCCGGAGGATGATAGGGTCTTGAACCTGTGGCAATAATGAAACCAGCTGCAGTAATTTCAGAAGCACCAAATTCTTCTGATTCTACTTTCACGGTATGGGCGTCGACAAAACTCGCGGTTCCATGCAGAACCGGGACGCTGTTTCTGTCATAGAACCCACGTCGCAGTTTTACCTGGCTGCGGATAATAGAGTCAGCAAGTTTCAACATGGCCGGCAAGTCTGCATTGCCAACTCTCGCAAAATTCTGAATAACCGGGTTACTCTTTAGCTCGGTGTAATGGGTAATGCACTGACGAAGAGCTTTGCTGGGAATTGTTCCTCCGTGGGTACAATCTCCGCCTACCTGCAGGCCTTGTTCTATGATGGCAACCTTGCGACCAGATTTAACTGCCTGCATGGCAGCCCCTTCACCGGCAGGACCACTGCCTATTACCAGAATATCATAGTCGAAGTCCATTTCTGAATCTTTTTTCTGTCCTTTCTGCTTGGCAAGTATTAAAATAGTGTAAGCACTCCGATTGTAAATTCTGTTTACAGCGAGTGTTTATTGCAAGGTAGTGTGGAATGTACAAATATTTGAAGTCTGGCCAGGTTGTTCCCGGCAAAGGAACAGCTTGGATGCTGTATGAAATCGAAGGGGAAGATACAATTGTTCGTATGCTGACCCATATTCCTGAGAATAATGAAATAAAGCTTTACCCGAATCCCAAAATGAAAAAATTATTTCAACCTGAACGCCTCGAAGAGTCTAACAAAGACGAGTTTGAATATATCTGGGGCAGTGGCGAATCCGGTTCGAAATGAACACCTGGTTGTTAAAGACCGAACCTTCGACATTTTCATGGCAGACTTTGAACTCTCTGCCGGGCAAAATAAGCCAGTGGGAGGGGGTAAGAAATTATCAGGCGCGAAACTTCATTCGTGAGATGAAAAAAGGCGATCTGGCCCTTTTTTATCACAGCGTTGTGAGTCCTCAGATTATTCCCGGCATCGTACAGATAGTAAAAGAACCTTACGCAGATTATTTTTCCTGGGATCCCAAAAGCAAATATTTTGATCCCAAATCATCCCCAGAGAATCCACGCTGGCAGATGGTCGATGTAAAGGCTTACCTGGAAATTAAACAGCCAATCAGCCGGGAAGAGTTGAAAGAAATACCCGAACTGGCCGATATGGAACTTCTCAGAAAAGGCAGCAGACTCTCTGTTATGCCGGTCGAAAAAAAACATTTTCAGAGAATTCTGAAAATTCGGGGAATCAAATTAAATGGTCATTAAATCAAAAGCCGGAACACTTATTTTTCTTCTGCTCGCTGGTATTTTTACGATGGCAATTTTCCTGGTGCCAGCCTGGCATATGGGTCTGTTTGCAACCGGCGAAATTAGGGAAGCGAGTTTTGAAAAAATTGAAATAGACGGATTGCCCTCTCTCGGTGATTATTACAAGACAGGTAAAAAAATACTCGAGGTCAAAGCAGCCTATGAAGCAGCAGGATTACGCTGCCGTCCGGCTGAAATGCTGCTCAATGATACACGGCATGTTGTAAAAGGTTATTTGAATTCTGTAGGGGGTTGCCTGGCAGAATTGAATATAAACAAGGTCAGGAAAAAATTAAACCGGGAAGATTTGCAGAGACTGACGATGCCAGCCGGTCGAGGAATTGAAGTCAAAGTAGATGCACATCCTGTTTTTGCGGTTCGCAAGGCCATTGGTATCATTCAAAAAGAATCTGATCGGCGAAAATTAAAGACTCTGTTTCCTGTACTGTATTATATTGATGATGATCAGACTCCGATTTTCAGAGTCATTTTTGTGAAATGACTGCCGATCTCGCGATGCCTTAATTTATTGCTGCAATAGGGCCGGTGTGCCAGTTTGCATGGAATCTTCTTCCATGCAGATATAGACAGATTCACTGCGAAAACCAGATTCAATCGCGATTTCTTTCAGTTTATTTAAAGTGCGTAAACGAATATGGCGGGCATAACGTTTTTTTCCATCGCTTCCGGTAACAAATTCTTCTGCAAGCAAAGCTGATTGAGGATAATTCTGATTCAAGGCACTAAATGTATCTTTTGCAAAACGAACCATTCCTATCGAGAGATACTCAAAAACTTCTAACGGTAAAAAATGTTTTATTTTGAGAAATAGATTTCGGTAATTTTCAAACACTTTGGGATTATAGATAACGGGGTCGCAGTGCAGACCCAGTTTGAAGCTGCGCTGGTAGAGTTTCTGTAGAGCTCTCAAACGCGCATCGAGAGCAGAAGCAGAACGGTCATACCGTCTTACCTGATCTTCTGGTGCAATAGAATAGCTGATAATCAGATTTTCATGCGGATTTACATTTCTTAACCCGCGTAGATTGGCAGATTTAGTACGCAGTTCTATCTTGGCATTCGGATGCTGTTGCAGCCAGTTTGAATACTCTGCCCATTCTTCTGTAATGTGGGACAATGCCAGACTGTCACTGAATTCACCGGCATGGAACCAGACGTTGCTGTTAAAACTTCTGGTAATCTCTGTCATAGAATCCCGAATTTCGTCATGATTGGTAAACAAGACGAGATCAGGTGAACGAAAATAACCCTGCAAATAACAGTATTCGCATTCATAGATACAGTTATAGGCATGAACAAAGTAATAGTGGGGTTCTCCTGAGACCCCATAGGCTTCGGGTGCAGGTTTCACCGTTTTCCCCTGCTTACGGGCCAGAAAAAGCTGCAGATTGTTTCGTTTATCTAAATACGGTTTATGGTAACGTCCGAACCAGTCTGTATAGTTGTCAATAAAGACGATTTCACGATGTTTCATTTTATCGAGTATATTTTTTACATAACTCGAATCTTTTACCTGATTCTCAACAATAATCCGTTTGATTCTCATGATTCATTGCCGTTTAAGATACTGAATATTTTTTCATAAGGTAAACTCTGTAGTTTTTGAATCTGTTTCGCCAAATCTGTAGATTCATCAAACGTCAGTTCAACCTGCAACTGAGGAACTTCAAAATTTGCCGGAAACCGGAGATTAAAAACAGAATTGTTAAATTGATGAGCAATAGTTTGCAGATTGTCTTTGATTTTTGTTTTTTCAGGCGATACCAGATTTTCCAGTTCTTCGAGAAGCGCCTGGGCTCGTCTCTTTAATGAGGGTTCAGAATCACAGATTTTTGTCCATCGGCAATCATTCAGAATCTGCTCAGTTGAAAGCCCTTTAAGGTTCAAGATTTTTACATACTTTGCATAAATGTGCTTTTGGGAATGACTGAAGTGTGCGCCTTCAGGCAGTTGAATAGGATCGGTTTTAACAATAGTCTTTTCAGGCAGGGTATGCAGAGAAGATGAAAATGCTGCTGCAGCTTCCTGCTGCCAATTCTCATTGCCCTGTCTGATTACGTATGCCAAAGTGTTCAGCTTTTTTTTCATCAGCTGGCAGGTGAAGGCAATAGTATAAGAATAACGGTCATAGTAGTCTGCAATAATTTTAAACGTTTCATTCGGTAAACCAGATACCTCAAGGTCAGGGAATGCGAGAAGATCTATTTTTCCCGCAGGGTTCACAATAACCGGTTCGGGTGGTTTTTTTGCATGAAACTCATAGATTGTTTTCACCTGGTTTATTGTACCGGTCGGGACAGTTTTTGAAAAACTGCAGACAGAGGTACAATGGTAGATGTTTTGAATTTCCGGGTTCTGCTCCAGTTTTTTTACGAGAGTGATCATCGTCGCTCGTAAGTCATACTGGCAGATAAAAATTTGATTGCGGGGCAGGTCAATTGTTTCATGAGCAGAATTGAAAATATAAAGATTCATGGTACAGAGATTGTGATCAGATTAGACAATGCAGATTCTCTGTTTCCGTCACTAGCGGTGATTCCGAAGATATGTTCTCCCTTTACAGAAATGGGTGAGGTGAAGCTGGCCTCGAGGCTGCCATCATCAATGAAAAAGTATTTATGCCGCGGATGGTAAGGATCTTCTGGAAAGGTATTAAAATATCTGTAAATAATATACCGGGTAACGGAATTTCCTGTATCAGGATCAATGCTCTGGGTCCAGCTCAGTTTTAATGTACCTGTATCGTAATTGAGTACAGGAGTAGAAGGTTTTTCACCTCCCAAAATATTTTCTTTATTGGAATAATAGTCTTCTTCAATAGGTGCGTTTAAAACACAAAACACCGGTATACAAATTAGAGGGAAAAAAAGGAAACTGGCTCTCATAAGAATTGGTCGTCCCCGGTAACGAATGGTGCTCGAGGTATTGCTGAGTCTCTGTCAAGTTCATGCAGAATGCGCAGGTTATGCCGAAGCTGGTTAACAAAGTCTTGACCGCCCTCGCTGATTGAGGCTTTTAGCAGATTGTTTCTTGCCTTCGAGAAATTTTTTTCGAGCATTTCGATAGCGGCCATGTTGTTAAGATAGAACAAAGTCTGACGATCTGCTATGTTTTTTGATTTCTCTCGAGCTAAAGATAAATTTCCTTTCTCAATAGCCGTGCAGATATTTTCAAATTGTGCAGGGCAGAATAAATAAAAATTTACGGGTTGAAGATACTGCACTTTTACCTGAACCTCACGGCCCTCAAGTCGGCCGGGAAATTCCTGCGGAATCTGCAATTGTATAAAATCGGTAGAGCTGGAACAGGATTGGCAGGACAAAATCGCCAGTGTCAAACCAGATAGAATCAAAGCATAGTGGCCCACTCTGCAAAAGTAAAGAAGTTTGACATCATGTCAAATCATCATGAAATTCCCAAACTATGAAATGGCTGTATGTCGGGCTTATGAACCCGGGCAAAGAATACCTGTATACCCGACATAATGCCGGCTGTGATGCCTTGTACGCACAAATTGAAAATGTATCATTCAGTGCAGAGAAAAAGATATTTTCAATGGCCGGTTCTTGTTCTAAAGAATCAAACCAGTATTATTTTATTTTTCCGGTAACCTTTATGAATCTCTCGGGCAATGCTGTAGCAGCGGCAATGAAAAAATACAGTGTAGATATTGAACATGTCGTTGTTTTTCATGACGAAATAGAATTACCACCAGGTGAAGTTCAGTATAAAAAAGGCGGGGGTCACCGAGGGCACAATGGTTTGCGAGATATCATTGCAAAGACCGGCAGTCCCGATTTTCATCGAATTAGAATCGGGGTCGGGCGGCCCCCCGCCAATACAAATATGTCTGTTGCAGATTATGTACTCTCAAAAGGCCCGGCCAGTGAGCGGCCGGGCAAAGAAAAAGTAAAAGCAGTGCTTGATGAAAACCAGTTGAACTGGCAGTAATCTTTAAGTAACCTCTGAAAAAGTCCCTCCATGCACTTTTTCAGAGATTCCTTAAGCAGCTTCTTTGAATACTGGTTTGAATTTAGGGTCTGTAATTTGTATTGTATCGGCACTCATTTGAAAAGTGTGTCGTTTTTTGCCCTCGTTATCAATCCATCGGCGCTGGGTTATTTCACCATTCACCATGACCTGCAATCCTTTGAACAGCAGGGGCTCAAAAATTTCTGCTGTTTTCTCCCAGGCCGAAATATCCAGAAAACTGGTGTGACTGCCCGAGTTGTCGGTCAGGTGCATGCTGTCATATGCCAGCACAAAGTTCAGAACCTTTTTTCCTGTTTTTGTTTCTTTTAACTCAGGTACCGTTGCCACCCGGCCGACTATCTGGTGAAAGCTTAATTCATTTGTAAACATTGTAAACCTCTTGACTTTTTATTTCAAAAACCGGAATCTCTTCTGGTTTCATTATTGATATACCCGAAAAATGCGATTTTGTTTCACAAATTCTGAAAAAAATGAAAGATTTTATTGAATTATTTTTTCTTTGTTTTGTTCCTGTCTTTGTCGCGGTTGATGCTGTTGGCATTCTTCCGATGTATATGCAGCTGACTGAAGGCTATGCACCGGATGCCAGACGTCGATTGCTTATTTCTTCGATGGCAACAGCAACCGGGGTAGCATTCTTGTTTACCTTCACCGGCCCTGAATTATTGAGACTTCTGGGAATCTCAGTGAATGATTTTTCCGTTGCGGGAGGGCTAATTTTGTTTGTGCTTGCTTTACTCGATTTGATGAGCGAAGGCAAAATTCGCCGCAGTCCGGGCAAGCTTCATGCCGGTGCGGTACCATTAGGTGTACCAATCATTGTCGGGCCGGCTGTACTGGCCACTCTAATGCTGCTCGTCAAGCAGTACGGCTATACAATGACTTCGATTGCCTTGCTTTGCAACCTTGTTTTTGCTGCAATTGTGTTTTCACTGGCAACGCCGTTGACAAAATTTCTGGGAGATGCAGGCTCCCGTATTGTCAGCAAGATTGCAACTTTATTTCTCGCAGCCATCGGGGTCATGATGGTGAGAAAAGGTATTACCGGCATGCTGGGCGGATGACCGTTTCATACACCTTATTCATGTGAATTATTTAGATTTAAAAATCCCTCCGATTGGCAATATATGTATTTTGTCAGGGTTAATCTTGTGTTTCTCAGCTGCTTCCAGGGTTTCCTTTCTGGGAGCCATAAAGTCTTCATCTGCCAGTACAAAGGTGCCCCAATGCATCGCAATGAACTCTTTCGCTGACAGGTCGATAAAAGCTTGAACTGCTTCTTCAGGATTGACATGCACAGCACGCATAAACCAGCGAGGCTGATATGCCCCAATGGGCAGCATTGCAATTGTGGGAGCTCCCAGTCGCTGGCGAATCTCCTGAAAATGATTAGAATAGGCAGTATCGCCTGCAAAATAAATTTTGTGCTGGCCGTATTCCATATACCAGCCTGCCCACAGAGTTTCATCCCGATCTGCAACCCCGCGACCTGAAAAATGCTTGGCCGGTGTACAGTGAAACGTCAGTTTTTTATTATCGCTTTCAAACGGAATATATTGCCACCAGTCAAGTTCCACAACTTTTTGAGCTCCGGCTTTTTTCAGTGTTTCTTTTATTTTTAACGGTACCAGAAAAACCGGTGCAAACTTCTTTTCAAGCTCGGCGATACTGGCAGTATCCAGATGATCATAATGATTATGGGAGATGATGACATAGTCAATTTTTGGTAATTCTGCAATCTGCCAGGGCAGGGGTGAAATTCGCTTGGGACCTGCAAAGCTCACCGGGCTTACCCGATCTGAAAAAACCGGATCAGTAAGAATTGTAACTCCCTGCATCTTGATTATAAATGTACTGTGCCCGACCCAGATTATCGAAAGCCTGTCTTCAACAGACAAAAGCTGGGTTTCATCAATTTTTTCGAGTGGGAGTGGCAAAGCGGTGCGAAAATCAAACATTTTCCCGGCAATCCATCCGGCCGCCCGCATAACAGAAGCCCGTTCATTGTCGCCCCATATATTGGTGAACCCGGTTTTTGTATGGTGCAAGGTTGTATAAAATGGATGATTTTTTATTGAAAATAATTCAGGTTTCATAAATCCCTCTAGATAAAATAAACTTGTGAAAATAATGAAAGCAGTCAAGAAAGGTTTGCGCAGTAAAAATAGTCCAGATTTCATATTAGATACCCATTTGCGCAACAATATCCTGCGCATCCCGTTTGAACATTCTTTCTTCTGCTTCTGAGAATGGTCCGAAGATATTTGCCTGAATTCTTTTCGCAAGGGCAATATATTCAAGACAGCCCATGACTGTGGCTGAAGGTTGTCCCTTATCGGGAATTATTTTAATTCCGTCTTTGTCCGGTAAAACCAGCGACCGTGCAGGTATTTTTTTACCCCCCCGAATAAGACAGCCGGCAACGATTGTGGCGCCGTCGCCAATTTCCGCTTTATCGAGAACAATACTGCCAATGCCAATCAGCACCCCTCTGCCTATGGTACAACCGTGTAGCATTGTATTGTGTCCTACCAGCGAGTAGTCGCCAATGGAAATGCCTCGTGCCGAGTCTGTGTGCAGGGTTGAATTATCCTGAATATTTACCGCTTCGCCCAGCTCAATTTTATTCATATCTGCACGAATGACGACGCCCGGCCAGATGCTGCAGTTCTTTCCCAGAATGACATCACCGATCAAGGTAGATGCGGGGTGAATATACACCCCGGTATTTTTTGGCTGTTGATTGTTTGCCATGAAGTCTATTGTTCAAACTTACAGCCAGAAATCAAGCAACTAACCGGTTCAAGAAAAGGTCTCTCCGTATCTGTGTACTTGCCGTAAAAGGCCCGCAATGCGGGCATTAAATTTCTCTTTGCAGGAATGTTAATAAAAGTAATACCCGTCTGCAGCACTCAAGATTTTCTTGTCATCTTCAATCGAGACCGCAATTCTTTTAAACTGTATTGTGATTGTTCTGGTTTGAGTCCTGCATTTTAGAACTGAATTTTTCTGCAGTAAACTGTCAGAATCAGTTTCTTTTCTTGATTCGATCAAATTATTGATATAAGCAGACAGGTCAACGTTATTGCATTTTTCATTTTCTATTTCAGGAGTGATCATCAGAGTCTTTTCATTGTAGATGTTGAATTCCCGCATCTTTGAAAAATCTCGGATAGTAAATATGTAATCAGTACCCCCGGTTCTTTCGAGAAAAAAATCATAATAAACAGAATTCTGGTTTTCAGATTCAATATTTAAATCATTGGTGAAAAAGTAGACGGCTTCCTGGGTGCTGGTAGGCCGGCTCACAGAATTTTGCATTGGAAATAAATCAATGATAGATTCTATTCCGAAATGTTCTGTCAGATATTCGACTTTACGAATGATTTCAGGTTCTGTGATTTTCGCAGGTGCTTTTGCAGGCTCAGGTATAATTAATTTTCCAGATTCTTTATCGATGAGATTGTGTTTTTCTAATAAACCGGTAAGAATTTTAGACTGGCTGTAACGGGCCACGTTCAAAGCTCCCCAGGGGCCCCAGGAAATCAGCAACAGTATTAGGGCCAGAGATCGCGGGATCATTTGCAAAACAGGATTCTCGTAAAAAATGAAATAGAGAGATATTCCCGACAGCCAGAGCCCTGCGGCAGAGGCAATATACATGAGCTCGGTGAAACCATAGACAGAAACCCGCAGATAAACAGAAATCAGCATGACAAGTGATAGCGGAAGCAAAGCAATAAAAAAGTATTTTCTTGCTTTGATAATCCAGGTTGATTTTTCTTCTAATTGAAAAGGGAAGAGAAGTAAGAAACACAAGATTCCGGGTGCACTGAAGGCAGCCACCAGCCAGGTGAGTTTCAGCTTCGGCCATTCTAAGCCGGCAAAACTAATGATAATATAAATATACAGAATTGCCAGATACATGGTTACCAGTGGGAAGAGAATAAACTGGGCAAATTGTAGAATCAGTTTCTGTTTCTGTTCAGAAATATTTTGAAATTGAGACGGAATGCCATACAGAAAAAACCAGGTATTAAAAATTCCATGAGATAAAACATAAATATAAGCATAGGCAGAGCCCGGTACATCGATGCCGAGCAGTGCGGTAATGGCAAGAAACCCAAGAGCGATTCCGTTTGCCAGTACTGTAGAAAAAAACACGGAAGCAAGAATGCGCACAAAAATACTGCGGTTAAAAGACCAGAAATCAGCGTCTTTGTCAGATAGCGAAAAGGGTGCAAAAGAAATGAGTAAATGAGCCGCCAGACTGAGCAATACATATCTGATGATCTCACTTTCATATTCGGGTATAAATATCCAGTAAAGTGCTGCAGCCAGCAAAAGAATCGCTCTGGAAATTGGCAGAAATAGTTTATTCAATGAACGTGCTTCTGCATACAGGTCGAGTGCAAGAAAAGAGACCATCAGCAAAGTCAGGGTAGAGATTGCGGTAAGCAACCGGTTGCCGTCTAAACTCTCGCTGAAGCTTATTGAGAAGCACAGTAAGAAAGAGGCTACTCCCGCTGCGATTAGCGGCCAGGTGAAACGCAGTGCTGCTACACGGGCAGCGTAAATAAGTGTTTTAATTGAATTCACACATTTTTGACGTTCAGTTGTCAAATTTCGCAATAAAAAAATATAAACAATGAAAATATAGTTAAATGTTGAAAGAAAAATCCTATTTATTGGATCAATATTCCAGAAAGATTAACTTGTGGAGATAAATACAGATTGACGCTGCGCATTTTTTTATGAACATAGATGATGGCGTCTGACAACCAGTTTTCTGAGCTTGTGAATGAAATTCTCTCTCAATGTGATCAATTGGCGGCATGTACTGGACATACGGGAATTATTCACCGCACCTTTTTGTCACAGCCGATGCTGAGAGCCCATGCCTTAGTCGAACAATGGATGCAAGATGCCGGTATGACGGTAAGAAAAGACGCGATGGGCAATATTATAGGCCGCAAGTCATCCTCCCGGAAAAATGCACCAGTTTTGCTGATGGGCTCCCATTTAGACACGGTACCCGATGCAGGAAAATACGACGGTATTCTGGGCGTGATTATGGGAATTGCTCTGGCTAAGTTAATGGCAGAGCGTGATTATCCTTTTCATTTCGATGTGATTGGTTTTTCTGACGAAGAAGGGGTTCGTTTCAAAATGTCGTATCTGGGTTCTCTGGCGGTAGCCGGGTTATTTGATCTCAAAAATCTTGAAAAAACAGATTCAAATGGTATCAGTATGGCCGGGGCGATTAAAAATTTTGGTTTGAATCCCGAAGAGGTGAAGCAGGCAGCCTATGATTTTTCGAAAGTCGCGGGATTTATCGAATTTCATATTGAGCAGGGTCCGGTGCTTGAGAGTGAGAATTTACCATTAGGTATCGTAACCGGTCTGGTCGGGCAGACCCGAGGACGCTTTACTTTTCGAGGGCTGGCAGCTCATGCAGGTACAGTGCCTATGAACTTACGGCAGGATGCCTTTATGGGTCTGTCTGAACTTGCAATGTTTATGGAAGACTTAACGCGTAAAAATGAGGGACTGCTGGCCACGGTTGGGATGGTAAATGTAAAACCCGGTGGTTCTAATGTTATTCCGGGTGAAGTATATTTTTCAATTGATGTCAGAGACGGAGACCAGGCCGTGCTAGACAGGGCTACCAGTGAGATTATTGCAGCTGCCCAGAAAATAGCCAATCGTCGAAACCTCGAAATGGTGACCGAAAACCTTGAGCATCAGGCAGTTGTTACCTGCAATGAGCCTCTAATGCAAAATCTTCAGTCAGCGGTTGAGGCTAATGGTTTTCCCGTTCGCAGACTGGTAAGCGGGGCAGGGCATGATCTGGCAATTCTCTCAAAAGTGACTCCTTCGGCGATGCTGTTTCTGCGCAGTCCGGGAGGTATAAGTCATAATCCTATTGAAAGTGTTTTGCCGCAAGATGTAGAGGCAGCGTTAAAAGTGGGATTGACGTTCTTGAATAATTTTGCCTTGACGCCATAATTTGTATATACTAATGTTATAACATGAGTAAAACTGTAAAAATAAGAGCGATCGGCAATTCTCAGGGCGTAACTTTGCCCAAAGAGATGCTTGAGAAATATCATTTAGCCGAAGGTGATTCGGTCACAGTCATAGAAACACAAGACGGAATCTTGCTGACTGCCCAGAATGAAAATTTTGATAAAATAATGGCCGCATACAGAAAAGGTGCGGCTAAATATCGCAATGCCATGCGTGAACTTGCCAAGTGAAAGAACCAATCTGGCTTGACCGTCTCTCTGTTTTGGCAATGCATGAAGAGCAAATTCGTGAGCATGGTGGTGGTCACGGTGTGCGTGATGAGGGTTTACTAGAATCGGCACTCGCTCGACCTGTACAGCTTTTCCATTACGGTACGAACCCAAATTTGTATACTTTCGCTGCTGCTTATGGTTTTGGAATAGCCAAGAATCATCCTTTTGTTGATGGGAATAAGCGAACAGCATATCAGTGCATGTTCGTTTTTCTCTTGGTTAATGGTGTTGAAATTACTGCCTCAGAGGTCGATGTTGTCATTACCATCTTAGCCCTGGCAGATGGCAGTTTATCAGAAGCTCAATTGGGAGAATGGTTAAGCAGTAATTCAGTGTCGATCTAAGTCACCTAACATAATTCTATGTTCGAATCTTCTGCCAGAGTTTGATGGTGTAGCGTTCTTCTAAAAGAGTGAAACCATATTTCTGAAAGTCCACTTTGCACCATTTATCCAGAACATGCAGGGTTCGGGGATTGCGGTTTAATGATTCATTCACTCTCTGAAATACCAAGTCAAAAATCTTTTCTGCGAAAGGGTCAAAGAAAAATAGTACCCCGGCCGTATCGGGTATTTCAAATTCAGCAGCATTGGCATGGTGAATGAGAATGCATTCGTGGCTACTTGTTTGAGATGTCTGTATTTTTGGTTTTGTCTGTTCTTTTACATCTTGAGCTTTAATATATTCAGGGCGTCTTGAAAATTTATGTAAATAATTTTTCAAATTATGCTGGGCAAGTTCAACCAGAGTTGGTGAGAGTTCAACCCCCGCCACCGGGTAAAACCCGGCTTCATGGGCCAAAAACAGAATTCTACCTGCCCCGCAGCCATAATCTACTAATGCAACCTGATTTTCCTGTACATTGTGAATAGCAGCCAGTTTATTCAAAAAATATTGCACCCGCCATGCATAAGCAGGTCGATAGCGGTTTCCATATTCACCAATGACCGACTTTTTTATTTGCCGATCATTGCACATGAGCTCCTTGACTTGAATCAAGATGCTGGTTGTGATTCCTCTGCGAAAATCAAAATGCAATTCTGAGGTAAAATCTCTCAAGCGCCAGAATAAAATCTGTAAACAATAAAATGGAAAATGAATGGGAAATTTAAGCGGCGCTTTTGCAAACATCATTTGAATGTTCGGCCAGATTACCCGCTTCACAGATGGAATGTGCAACAGGCTTTTAAACAACATTCGCAATCTATATTGCCACACATCATAAGTGTATTTTTGAGTCTGTAGTTCTTCAAAATTTCAATTGAAAATGAAGGTTTGCTTGTCAAAATCTTGTAAAATATACAGCTTTTTGTGGCAACCTGCTTCGTTGTATAGCTCCCAAGCGGCTGTGCGTACAATGTATTAAAGCCCCAATGACCGCAGCAGCTATCGATCGCTTAGTACATCATAGTGTAATCATTGAAATGAATGTGGATAGCTACAGAACCAAAGAGGCTAAAAAAGAACAAGAAGGAGAACAGAAAAACCGGCAATTCTAATTCTCGCTAGACACCGCACATTAAGTAACCTCGAAAAAGTTTCTTTATGCGCTTTTTCAAAGGCAATTCCTAAGCACGCGGGAAAACATCCGTGTTTTCAGGAATATTATCAAAACTTTCATTTTTCACAGATTTTTAAAATAAAAAATGTATAATTAATTTTGCTTTACAAAATAGATTAAAATTATATGTACGACAAACTAAATTTTACAAAATCTTTATTTTTGACGCGTGCGTCAAAAATTTGGGTAGCTGCTTGAATAATGAGGGAAGGTGCAATAGTAAGGCACTGGCCTTACCAATTTGGGTAAAAACTGCAGATTTTGGTGAAAGAAAGTCATTTTCTCGGAGGTATTCTCATGTTTTTAATTCAAAACTCTCTCGCTAAATTAAAAAGCAAAATAATCTTTATTGCCTTGCTTGCCGGTATCTTGGCCTTTACGGCATTTTGTGCCAGTGAAGACGGCGGCAGTGCTGCAACTTCAACTACGACAGGTACGACCAGCGGCAGCAGCGACACCACCGCACCCACAGTTTCAAGTATTGTTGTGAGTGGTACCACCCTTTCTAAAGTAAGTGATTACCATACTGGTTTTAACGTAAGTTTATCTGCTTTACCTGTAATTACGGTGACTTTCAATGAAGCGTTAAAGACCGATGTCGTACCAACGTTTATAATTAAAACAGTCGGTACTAGAACAGGTGGCAATAATGCTCTGAATTTTACTTCAGGTAGTGCTACTACTATGAAATTCGGTACTAGTAGTAATGTTGTCTTAAACGGCAGCAATCGCAATGAAACCAATGTTGTTTATGAAAACTCGAATACTGCTGTCAAGTTTAGCCTGCCATGGGTACGTTGGCATCAAGATGCCCAGTACAATGTAAGAATCTCTGGTATACAAGATGCTGCTGGCAATGCCATGGCAGAGTATACATTTTCGTTTGAGGTGGCGGCGATACCTACCAGTAATGCTACTGTCAACAGCTATACCAATGATGCGGGGGCTAATGCTATCAATATCAACGATACACCAGCGGGGCAAACTGCGGTTGCGACCTATAACAATAATTTTATGACAATTAACAGTACAGGAGTAACCCGCTACTATACCACTTGCTTGCTGGGTTCGACAGGTAATGACTGCTCAGGTGGCACACTGACAGCAATTTCAGGTCAGGATGCTGCCTGGGCATGCAGCAATCTCAACGCCCACAATAGCAATGCCGGCTTTGGTGGCCGCACCGGCTGGCGTTTACTGACCGACCATGAGCTACGAGCAGTTCACAATACATCAGGGACTTTACGTACAGATACAGTATTCACTGATGCTGGTATTCCCATTCGAACTCTCGTGAAAATTTGGTCTAGTCAAATAGCAGCTGCAAATGCAGGTCGCCGTACAACGTATAATAATACTTCATTTGCTACAGGAATAGACGGTTTAACTACCTCTTTGTATGTCCTTTGTATCAGTGATTGAATTTTCGAATAATGTTGAATCTTTGAAATCCCTAGGGTCTGCTGTTTTAACCTAACGGTTTCAAAAAATTAAGCATAAACGTAGCCAAATGCAGTTCACGACGAACTGCACCTGGCGTTGCCGTCGAGCCCGTGCAAAGCAAGCGACTTGACAAGGTAGAAAATTTATGAGAAGACGTTGCGATGGTTAACGTATCAGTTTATACGTTGCCATGCGGTTCTTGCGCCATGGGTTGTTAAACCCAGATGCTGCATTGTTTTTCCTCTGCAAAAAGTGCATGGAGGGACTTTTTCAGAGGTTACCTAAGAAATAATGTCTTTACATTGCTTCAGGTCTGAAAGATTTGCAACTGTATTCAAAAAATTAAATTGAAGAGGGGATAAAAATGAAAAACAAAAAATTAATGATAACCGGTATGGTGATTTCAATGGCAGTGTTTGCCGGCGCCTGTGGTAAGAAAGTTAACCTTTCATGCGGCGATTCGATCAAATCTCAGAATTTACTCGAGCAGAAAAGTTTTATAGCTGTCTGCCCGGCAGATTGTGGTACAAAGGGTGGCAGTGTTTGGGGTACAGATAAGTACACAACAGATTCTTCAATATGCAAAGCAGCGGTTCACTCAGGCGCAATTGACAATGCCTCAGGTGGCAATGCAAAGGTTGAAGTTATCGCCGGTGAATCGTCATATACAGGTTCTGTAAAAAATGGGGTAAGTACCTCAAATTGGGGATCGTATCAAAACAGTTTCACTGTAAAGTAAAACCAGTCTATTTTTATAAAAATGGGATAGGGCTGCAATAGCTTATCCCGTTTTATTCAAAATCAGTAAGGAGCCCTTACCATCGGAAATTTTCAGGCAACATTTTATGAGTTCGTGAGCAATCTATGATCTTGAGACTAGTTTGTCTTGAATTTCAGAGCTCAACTCAATAGGTAAAAATCTACTAGTTTCAAAAAAATAAGCTTGCTCTGTTTCATCTTGAATTGCAATAAAACCATCAGGGCAGGTTGTTCCAGATTGCAGGGCATAAATCTTTCTTTTTTCGAGAGAGGCCTCATAGCCAGAATTATCAATACATATAACAAAATCCATTTTACTCATTGAATTTATAAAAATCTTTTAATTTTTGCTTCTTTTTTCCCGATTCCATGTGCCTCGTACCAGTGAATTTCAGCAGTGTAGAGTTTATTATCTGAAAATCTTAGGTGGCTATCCCTTTCATCTTTCTCCAATTGGCTTGTCCATAAATTTTCTCTAGTCGCGCTAATTCTCTGATTGAACGGTTTTTTGCAATAACTTGAATATCTGTAATAGGAGGTATAATGTCGAAACTCATTTAGCTTCAGTTAAGAATCAATAAGGCACCCGAACCATCGGTGAGTTAACGGGAAACACCTTATCCCGGGTAACCAGAATAGTTTCTTCGGTTTCTGCAGACGCCCAGATAATGGCATCGGGAATCTTAAGTTTATACTTTTGACGGGCCTCAACAGCCAACAATGATAAATTTTTATTCACGGGAATGAGCTTAAAGTTGCTCAGAAAATTTTTGAGCAACAAAGTTTCTTCATCAGATTCTGAGCCTACTAAAATTTCAATGTAAGTGATAATGCTGATAAACTTTTTATCATAAGCTTCGAGTTCTTGTTTCGCGGCAGGTTTCCCGTTTAAGAAATCGATGAGAATATTGGTATCAAAGACTGCTTTCATTTATTATTGACTTTTGGCAATCAAGCTTTTTGAGAACCGCTATTTAGAATAACGATTATCTCTACCAGTCGGCCCGTAATTTTTGCTGATATTTAAGGGCATCAACCTTGCGCTTAGACCATAAACCGAAAGACTCATCGAGGTTTGTGGGTTTTTCGATGTATTTCATATAATGGTCAATTGCCCGGCGTACACCTTCAGCACGGGAAATGTTTTGGGCATTGCACACCAGGTCGAAACTATCGAGGGAATCTTTAGGTACATCAATCAATGCTCTCATGAAACAATGTATATCATATATGTATATCGTCAATCATTATTTCCTTTTTTACACCAAGTATGGGTAACAAAAAATATCCAAAAAACTTGTAAAGCTGGACTGGTAGATAAGACCAGTACACTGGTGAATTAGCAGTTTAAAATTCTTACTCGACAGAGCAAATAAGTAAGACTGCATAGCACATGAATATGCATCCCGCGGTCTCGCGCTCCAGTATACAACAAGACCATGCCCTCATCACTCCTGAGAGTCATGTACCATTGAATTTTCCAGACAGGGTCGGATGCACTACCGTGTATTTCATTACTCCCCATATGGGTTCTGCCTTCAGTATGTATTCAGTTCAATTTGAAGACAATGGTAAATACCAGAAAAATCTGGGTGAAAAAGAGGTATTGGCCTACGTCTTGACCGGTACTGGCAAGCTGGAACTCAGTGGCAGCCAAGAGATCAAACCGGGCAGCTTTTTTTACCTGCCGCCGGGCACAGATCTCACATTGGCTATGGAAAACCATAGCCGGGTTTTGTTTTTTGAAAAGAATTATGACTCCCTGACGGCAATCCATCCGCCTCAACCCTTCGTATCTCATGAATCAAAAGTCACGAGAGAGCCGTTTTTGGGCGATGAAGGTGCGCTACTGCAAACCTTATTGCCGAATACTATTGAATTTGATATGGCGGTCAATATTTTTGAGTTTGCCCCCGGGGGTACCCTGCCAATGGTCGAAAACCATTATATGGAGCATGGTCTGTATGTGTTGCAGGGCAGCGGGGTTTACCGTTTGTCACAATCATGGTACCCGGTGCAAGAAGGTGATGCAATTTGGATGGCCCCTTTCTGTCTGCAATGGTATGTTGCGGCCGGCAAGACCCCGACAAAGTACATTTACTACAAAGACATGAACCGGGATCCGCAATTTTGAGTATTTTTGAGGAATCATGAACATAAAAGTCAATGGCAAACGCACCTGGGATGAGCTTGAACAACTTTCAACGTTTTCAGATACTCCCGCCCCTTCGGTTACCCGTATCATTTATACTGAGAACGATCTCAAGGCGCGTAACTACTTCAAGGGGCTCGCAAGAGAAGCAGGCCTCGAAGTGCGTGAAGATGCAATCGGCAACATCTTTGCCCGCTTGAACGGAGATGACAAAAGTCTACCGGCGATTGGCACCGGTTCCCATTGTGATGCGATTCCCCATGCGGGAAAATATGATGGTACGGTAGGGGTATTTGGCGGCCTCGAAGCTCTGCGATCTCTCAAAGAAGGGGGCTTTAAACCCAGGCGCCCTTTAGAGGTTGTATTTTTTACATCAGAAGAACCCACCCGGTTTGGTATTGGCTGTATTGGTTCCCGTTTAATGGCGGGGGCTATCACAGTTGACCATATTCATACTTTGAAAGATAAAGATGGTCTATCCGTTGATCAAGCCCGGGCCGCTGCCGGTTATTCGGGAGATTTGTCATCCGCCATATTGCCTCCCAAATATTATGAATATTTTGTTGAGCTGCACATTGAACAGGGTCCGGTACTAGAGCGGGAAAAGATTGAGATCGGGGCCGTGACCGCAATTGCAGCACCTGCTTCGTTTAGAATACATTTTACCGGCCAGGCAGGTCATGCCGGCTCAGTCCTGATGCCGCAACGAAAAGATGCGTTAGTGCCTGCGGCAATTTTAATTGCCGAACTGGAGTCACTTGCAAAAAACAGCGACAGCCCCGACTCGGTAGGAACCGTGGGGGTAGTCAAGGTGCACCCGGGGGCAATCAACTCTATACCGGGTAAGGTTACGGTTGAGTTTGATATTCGGGATATAAAACTTTCAACGAGAGATGGCATTGTCCATGAAATTCATCGCCGGGCCCGGCAACTTGCCGAAGAACGATCATTGCAGGTCGAAATCGAAATGATCAATTCAGACCCGCCGGCGATTTCTCATGAAACTATCTTGCAGGCTATTGAAGAATCGGCTACACTACAGGGTTACAGTAAAATGCGATTGGTGAGCCGGGCATACCATGATTCTCTGTTTATGGCAAGAATCGCACCGATGGCAATGATATTTGTACCCTCAAAAAATGGTTACAGCCATCGACCTGACGAATACACCTCTCCTGAAGAGATAGAACGCGGGGTTCAGATTCTGGCAATGACAATGTCTAAATTATCGCATGCATAAATAGACTTACGAATTATTTGATGAACACGACAGATAAAATATCACTTACAGAGTTCAATCAGTCAAATGAGCAGATGGCGTCAGAGACTCTGTTGCGCTGCTGCAGTTCGCAAAACTGGGTTAAGGGTATGATTGAGTCCCGACCGTTTTCGAGTATCGCGGGTATGTGTGCGAAAAGTTCATCGATCTGGTTCAGTCTTAAAGAAGAAGATTACCTGCAGGCATTTGATGCACATCCGAAAATCGGCGATATATCTTCGCTCAAAGAAAAATATGCAAAAACAAAAGCCTGGGCCTCTGGTGAGCAGTCAGGGGCGGCAATACAAGATGAGCAAATTCTGCAGGAACTCAAATTAGCCAATGATGAATATTTTCAAAAACATGGTTTTATCTTCATTATATATGCGACCGGCAAAACAGCTCCCGAGATGCTGCAGATTTTGAAAAACCGTTTACCAAATGATCGCACCGCTGAAATCAGGAATGCAGCGGTCGAGCAAGATAAGATTACCCGTCTGCGCATTGAAAAAGGAATTTACGAACATGAGTAAAATACCCAGCATCAGTACCCATGTACTCAATATCGCCGAAGGTAAACCTGGAGTCAATATTCCAGTATCATTAGAGTATCTTGAAAATGATTTCATTATGGTGGCGCAGGGTGTAACCAATGAAGATGGTAGAGTAGGCGAATGGCTAAGTGAATTAAAAACGGGTACCTATCGAATTCGCTTTGAAATCAAACAATACTTCGCAGATCGCGATGAGCAATGTTTTTATCCCTATGTTGAGATTGTCTTTACAGTCAGTGATACTCAATCACACTATCATGTACCTTTACTCTTGAGCCCTTACGGTTATTCAACCTACCGGGGAAGTTAAAATGCGTGCATATAGAGCAATAATAAAGCAAAAAAATCATAAAATTATCGTAAAACTACCAGATGGCTTCAATAATGAAGAATATGAAGTAATTTTATTACCGGTTATTCACAGTGAAGAAAAAAACTTAAAACCAGATTTTCTATTGAATAAATATCGGAATAAAATAATCATAGATAAAAAATTTGATGAACCATTAGACGAATTTAAAGAATATATATAATGACTATTCTAATTGATACGAATGTCTTTCTTTGGTTTTTGAGTAACAACAGTCAATTGCCTCAAGAATTTTTAGCTCAAATAACTAGCACAAAAAATAAAGTTTTCATTAGTATTGCAAGTCTTTGGGAAATTGTGCTGAAAGAACGATTCGGCAAACTAAAGCTTAAAGTCCCAGTAGCTGAATTTATTCAGGATATTGAACAAATTAAACCAATTCATTTGGTAGAACTTACGAAGTTAAAATTATATCATAAAGATCCGTTTGATCGAATTATCATTTCACAAGCGAGGGTTGAAAACCATAAATTATTATATACTGACACAATGATAAATAAATATTTTTAAGGAAACCATATGTATAAATTACCACACGGAATTGAAATCAGCCAGAAAGCAATCTCAGAGTCTGCAGCAGAATTTGCCGAAATATTGAGCTATGATGCCTTGCAGTTTGTAAAAGACATCGCTGAAAAATTTGAAGACCGCAGAAAAGAGCTTCTGCAGGCCAGAGTAGCCAAAACCAAAAGACTCGAAGCGGGTGAAAAACTGCAGTTTCTCGAAGAAACAAAAAATATCCGGGAATCAGACTGGAGCATTGCACCGTTACCGAAAGATCTGCAGATGCGGCGGGCAGAAATCACCGGGCCGGTTGATCGCAAGATGGTGATCAATGCCTTAAACTCTGGTGCCGACAGCTATATGAGTGATTTTGAAGACTCAAATACGCCGAACTGGTTAAACCAGATCAATGGCCAGATCAATCTGCACGATGCCATACGTCGAAAAATTGATTTCGAACTGAACGGAAAAGCGTATAAACTCAATGAAAAAACTGCAACGTTGCTGGTTCGGCCCCGGGGCTGGCATCTCGAAGAAAAGAATGTAACGTTAAATGGAAAAAGATTATCGGGTGGTTTATTTGATTTCGCCCTATTCTTTTTTCATAATGCAAAAGAATTGCTTTCCCGTGGCAGTGGACCGTATTTCTATCTGCCTAAAATGGAATCTCATTTAGAAGCAAGATTATGGAATGATGTCTTTGTCTTTGCCCAGCAAAAACTGGGAATTCCTAATGGTACGATTAAGGCTACTGTACTGATTGAAACCATCAATGCCGCTTTTGAAATGGATGAAATTCTCTATGAGCTGAAAGACCATAGTGCGGGCTTAAATGCCGGCCGCTGGGATTATATCTTTTCATGCATTAAGAAATTTAAGAACAATACAGATTTCTGTCTGGCAAACCGCGCCCAGGTTACAATGACCGTTCCATTCATGCGTTCATATGCGCTGCTGCTCTTGAAGACCTGCCATCATCGCAAAGCTCCTGCAATTGGCGGCATGAGTGCCTTAATTCCTATCAAATCAGATCCCGAGGCAAATGAAAAAGCCTTAGCCGGGGTGCGCGCAGATAAGGCCCGCGATGCAGGCGATGGTTATGACGGGGGGTGGATCGCCCACCCGGGATTAGTACAACTCGCACTTGAAGAATGGCAGAAAGTGCTGGGCGATAAACCAAACCAGATTGACAAACAACGGGACGATGTACAGGTCAGTGCCGCAGACCTGACGAATTTTCAACCTGAAACGCCCATTACTGAAGCAGGATTGCGCTACAATATCAATGTTGGCATTCATTATTTAGGCAGCTGGCTTGAGGGCAATGGTTGCGTACCTATTCACAACCTTATGGAAGATGCCGCGACTGCTGAAATTTCCCGCTCACAGGTTTGGCAATGGATTCGTTCTGAAAAAGGTAAACTGGAAGATGGTCAGAAAATAACCAAAGATCTGGTAAAGCGTCTGATTCCTGAAGAACTCAAAAAAGTTCAGGAAATTACCGGCACCTCTGCAGCCTATTCGCGAGCAGCGGTAATTTTTGAGCAGATGTCAACTTCTGAAGATTTTGCTGAATTCCTGACGTTGCCTCTTTATGAAGAAATTTAATGAAGTAAACCTGAATGAAGAAATCTGATCTCTCAAAACATGATCGATATAACACATAAATACCGGCAGTTGCGTTCGGCAACTGCCGGTGGTAAAATTATCACCAGCGCGGAAGTCATCCGCCGAATTCAAGATCATAATTTGCCCAAGGGCAATCTGTTTGAGGTTGCACGCACCGCCGCCTTACTAGGAGCCAAAAATACAGATCGTCTGCTGCCACATTGCCATCCCATTCCGCTCGAATTTCTGGAAATTGATTTTACGATGACCGATAACGAGATTCATATTTCGGCCACCGGCAAGACGATCGCCAGAACCGGTCTTGAGATGGAAGTATTGACCGCAGTCAGTATTGCCGCGTTGTCTATCTATGATATGCTCAAACCGATTGATAAAAACCTGGCAATTACAGATCTTCGTCTTACCAATAAGACCGGTGGCAAGAGCTCTGTCAAAAAATCATTTCCTGAGGTAATCTCCCGGGTTATCGTTGTTTCTGATTCAACCTCGTCAGGAAAAAGAGAAGATCTTTCTGGTGCGGCAATTTCGAAGAAACTGCAAGACTTTGATTTACAGATACAGCCCTTGCGCATCATTCCCGACAGTGCAGAACAGATTGATCGTGAACTTGAAAGCGCTGTAAATGAAAATATAGACTTTCTGGTATTTACCGGCGGTACCGGAGTCGGCTCCCGGGATATAACCACTGAAATTATCGAACCGCGCCTGCAGAAAAGGTTACCGGGGGTAGAAGAGGCCATGCGCAGCTTCGGACAAGAGAGAAATGCAAAGGCCATGCTTTCCCGTTCGTTAGCGGGAATTAGTGGGCAAACTCTGGTTCTCTGTCTGCCGGGTTCTTTGAAAGGCTCTATTGAAAGTCTGGATGCAGTACTGCCTCATATTTTTCATGCACTGGAAATTATCAATGGTCAGGGCCATACATGATTTCTTATGCTTCTGCATTAAAGTTGATCTCAAAGCATTGTAAACCCCAGACCCAAACTGAAGTTGTTAAACTAGCAAAAGCTGCGGGACGCACTCTAGCAGAAGACATTTGTGCTGACCGGGATTATCCTCCTTTTAATCGGGCAACGATGGATGGCTTTGCAGTTGTTTCACCACAGGTTCGGGCAGAAACGCCTTTTTCAGTAAAATATACTTTGTATCCGGGACAAGAATTGCCCGATGATTTATTGATTGATAAGTCGAAAGACTGTATTCAGATTATGACGGGGGCAGCAGTGCCGGCACCATTTGACGCAGTTATTCGTATTGAAGATTCCCGACCATTCGATTCTGATCAAAAAGTCATGTTTAAAGAAACAACGATTCACAAAGGTCAGAATATTGCCAAACGAGGTGAAGACTGCCACAAAGGGAAGTCGGTGATTTTGAAAAATACAGAGGTAACCTATGCAGCCGTAGGTGCGCTTGCATCATTAGGACAATCTGATCTAAAGGTTTACCGGTTACCCCGGGTAGCGATAATCTCAACGGGCTCTGAACTTGTTGCAAAAAATAAGGCACCAAAAACTTTCCAGATTCGGGATGCGAACTCAGAAATACTCTCTCAATTTTTAAACCAGTATGGAATTCAACCTGCTTATAGATTTCTTGTGGGAGATGAAGAAAACGCGCTCTTTGAAAAAATGAAGATTGCACTGGAATGCGATATTGTTCTGTTGAGCGGAGCAGTTTCGGCCGGCAAAAAAGATTTTGTTCCCGAAGTTCTCAAATCGCTCGGCGCAAAAAAAATATTCCACAAAGTAGCCGTTAAACCGGGAAAGCCTGTCCTGTTTGGTATGAAAGGGAACACAGCAATTTTCGCCTTGCCGGGAAATCCCATGAGCTGCCAGATTGGGGCCAAGGTATTTGTCGAACCTTATTTGCGAAAATTTTTACGTCTATTACCGAATCTTCATTTTCAACTGCCGGTAAAAACTGCCCTTAATAAAAACAATGAGCTGACCCATTTTTTTCCCGCGAAAATAAAAAATGTACATGGTGAAACTCTTGTAGAACCTTTGAAACTGAATACAAGCGGTGATTTTATCTCAACCACCACCAGTCATGGGTATGGCATACATCCGGCTGAACAAAAAAATATTGCCGAAGGTCAGCGAGTTGATTTCTTTTTATGGCATAACCGATGAATTCTCTTCTCGAAAGAAAAACCGATCATACGGATACTGCGATCGTAGATATTCATAACCGTACTTTCAAAAAGCTGCGCATTAGCCTGACTTCAGCCTGTAATTTTTCCTGCAAATACTGCGTTTCGTCAAAGAATATGAAGGTCGAACGCTCAAACTATGTCGCTCCGCAGCAAATACTTCATTGGGTGCAGAGCATTCAACGGGTAACTCCACTGGATGCTGTGAGATTGACCGGCGGAGAACCCTCTTTATACCGGGATTTACCAGAACTGATAAAACGTTTAAAAGAAGCAGGAATTCCCCAGGTAGGAATGACTACCAATGGTTCTCTGCTCAATGTTCAGGCAGGGCAATTGGCTGCTGCGGGACTCGATTCCGTGAATATATCGTTAGACGCAGTAAATGAACAGGAATATAAGAGAATGGGGGGTAGACGATACCAGCAGGTTCAGTCGAGTCTGCAAACTGCACTTGAGGCTGGCTTAAATGTCAAAATCAATGCGACAATTCTGCAAAATATCAATGACAACCAGATTATACCCTTGCTTGAACTGGCCATGCGCCACAATATTATCATTCGCTTTCTCGAATTGATGCCCATGGGGTATCTTTTTGGCAGTAAAGATGAGCTGCTTGTTTCTGCTGATGATATTCTGAAGATAATTTCAAATAAATACAGTTTTACCGCTTTACCCCGGGAAAAATCTTCTACGTCAAATTATTATAAATTGAGCGGCGGTTCTGTATTCGGCATAATTGGCAATCATTCGACTCCCTTTTGCCGTGACTGTGACCGACTTCGACTCGATACCAAAGGAAATGTCTATGGTTGCCTGAGCAATGAAAAGGGAATCGCGTTAGATTCTGATAAGACGAGGGATGCTTTACAATTGGCAATGGAGCAAAAACAGATAGATCGTTTCTCAGGAAGCAGTCTTTCGATGCGGTATATAGGCGGTTAATTTTTCATGAGTCGAGCGATTGAGATTCAGGTTTTCTGTTATGGAGCATTAAAAGATTATTTTCCAGACTCGAAGGCAATTAAATTACCATCTGGAGCAAATTCTGACGACCTGCTGACGGCATTAAAAAAGGATAAACCTGATGCAACCTCTCTGCTTCAACTTTCCAGAATTGCAG
This sequence comes from Leptospiraceae bacterium, assembly GCA_020440825.1. GTDB lineage: Bacteria > Spirochaetota > Leptospiria > Turneriellales > Turneriellaceae > JAGRNJ01. The sequence goes on from JAGRNJ010000026.1 coordinate 34,084, forward strand.
TATCTGATATAATCCTGAATGAGGCTGTTAATCTGAATACAGGGGATGAAGTTCATATATTGCCACCTTCGAGCGGGGGGTAAGCAGTACTGCTATGACCCATTGTACTGCTGCAATCACAGATGCCCCGATTGATCTCGCCTCTTATATAGGCGTTACAAAGAATAACGAAGCCGGGGCCCAGGTAGTTTTCTGTGGTGATGTGCGACGAATAAACGAAGGAAAAGAAGTTTTATATCTCGAATATGAATGCCATGCTTCCCTTGCTAAAAAATCGATACAAGAAATTCTGCAAACTGCCACTTTGAAGTGGTCTTTGCTGGAAGCAGTGTGTATTCACCGCACCGGACGTTTGCAGATCAATGAAACGGCTGTGGTCGTAATTACATCCAGTCAGCATCGTGCAGAAGCTTATGAAGCAAATCGATATATAATGCGGCGGGTAAAACACGAAGCGCCAATCTGGAAACGGGAGTTCTTTGCTGACGGAAGTGTTGAATGGTCCCAGGGATGTTTACACGATGCCAGCCATGATGATCTGCAGGCGAACGATGTCAAGGCAGGCGATTCCCGGCCTTTAAAGAATGACCATCAGCAACGTTATCTGAAACAGATGATTTTACCCGATGTTGGTTTGAGCGGGCAGCAAAAATTGCAGACTGCAACTGTGGCAGTCATTGGTTGTGGCGCTCTTGGCAATGGGGTCGCAACATCATTAGTCATGGCCGGGGTAGGGAAAATTCTGTTGATAGATGATGATACTGTAGAAGCATTAAATCTGCATCGACAGTTTCACTTTACACCTCAAGATGCAGGTTTGCCGAAAGCCCAGGTATTGCAGAAAAAACTCGCCATGCAAAATCCCGGGGTGCAGATAGAAAGTTTTGTGCAACGTTTGAGTATTCAGAACTTTGAGAATTTATTGATGGGCTCAATGGTGATTGCAGATTGTACGGATAATCTTGCAGCCCGGCATGCAATCGCCCGGGCAGCAGCATTTTTCAACATTCCGCACATTTTTGGCGGCATTTACAGACATGACTACAGTATGGCATTTTTTCATGGCTCACCCTGTTTTGACTGCGTGTATCCGCCTGCAGATAACCTGGAAGATTTTGCCTGTGATCGTGAGGGGGTTTTGGGCACAACGCCGTTGTTTGTCTCAGCATGGCAGGCCAATGAAATTCTCCAGTTTCTTATATCTGGCCACACAGCTCATTTTGGTAAAATGGTAGTTGGTTCCATGAAATCAGGTGATCATAAAATACTGCGAATACAAGCCCGTGCAGATTGTTCGACCTGCGCCAGAACCGATGTTATCAAAGCTAAAAGTAAAAACCTCGATTTACAGCAATTCAAACAGATTTCATTGGCAGAAATAGGAACCAGGGCGGATGACTTTACTCTCCTGAATGTGGGTGACAATCTGCGAAATGACAACCTGTTTGCAGATGCACTGCACATTCCCTATCTGCAACTGCCACAGCGTTTCAGGGAAATCGATGCCGGCTCAGACATTGTGTTGTTTTGTGAATATGGGATAAAATCAAAAAGCGCAATTCAGTTTCTCACAGAGCAGGGTTATCGAGCACTCTGGTTGCTCAAACATTGACGGGAATTTTTGTTTTTGCGCGTTTCGACTGCTGCATTTGCCACAGTTTGTAATAAACCCCTTTTTTATTGAGTAGTGATTTGTGAGTGCCGCGTTCTACAATCTGGCCCTTTTCGAGAACTATGATTTCATCAGCATCGATGATCGTTGAGAGTCGATGGGCAATCATGAGTGTTGTTTTTTTACGTGAGACTTTTGCCAGAGCTTTTTGAATTTCCCGCTCTGTGTTTGTATCGAGCGAAGAGGTTGCCTCATCAAACAACAGCATAGGCGGGTTCTTGAGAATAGTGCGTGCTATCGCAACGCGCTGTTTTTCCCCGCCAGAAAGTTTCAAGCCCCGTTCGCCAACCATGGTTTCATAACCCTGGGGTAGTGCACGAATAAAGTCATGGATACTCGCCAGTCGAGCAGCCTGTTCAATTTCTTCATTACTAGCCCCTGGTTTCCCGTAGGCAATATTATAGCCAATGGTATCGTTAAAGAGAACGGTGTCCTGTGGTACTATACCAATAGATTTGCGCAATGATCGCTGGGTAATGTTGCGAATATCATGGCCATCAATAAAAATTCCCCCGCTGGTGACATCATAATAGCGAAATACCAGTCGTGAGAGAGTTGATTTGCCTGCACCGCTTGCCCCGACAACCGCCAGTTTTTTACCATCTGGAATGTGGAAAGATATCCTGTTCAGAATTTTGCGATTTGATTCATAATAAAATGATACATCCTTAAATTCAACTGTGGCAGATTCAATCTTTAGTTCTTCTGCGTCAGGTGCATCTTGTATTTCCCTTTCGGTTTCTAACAGCTGAAACATTTCATCCATATCTGTAAAACTCTGTTTCAATTCACGATAAACGAAACCCAGAAAATTGAGTGGGATATAGAGTTGTATCAGATATGTATTGAGCAGTACAAAATCACCGACACTCAGTTGCTTTTCACTGACCCCGGCAGCAGCGAGGTACATGATCAGAAACAGGCCGATTGCAATAATTCCATTCTGCCCCAGATTCAGAACTGTTAATGTTCTCTGGCTGCGAACTGCCGCATTTTCATATTGAATGAGAGAGTCATCATAACGTTTTTTCTCGAATTCCTCATTGCCAAAATATTTTACCGTTTCATAGTTCAACAGACTGTCTACCGCCTTCTGGTTGGCACGGTTGTCACTTTCATTCATTTTTTTACGATACTTAATGCGCCATTCAGTCATTATCAATGTAAAGGCTATATAAGAGACAATCGTTGTAAAAATAATGGTCGCAAATGGCCATGAAAAAAGCCAGGCCAGTATAGCTGTTACCAGCAGAATTTCAAACAGGGTAGGCAATATATTAAAGGTAAGAAAATTCAGCGCAAATTGTATTCCACGGGTTCCACGTTCAATGACCCGCGAAATCCCACCGGTCTGCCGGTCGAGGTGAAAACGCAGCGAAAGCGCATGCAGATGTTCAAAAGTTTCAAGGGCAATCTGGCGCTGGGCTCGCTGGGCAACCCGAATAAATATATAGTCTCTTAATTCGCCAAAAACCTGCACAGAGAAACGGGCAATTGCATAGCCAAATAATAAACTGAGCGGTACAACAGCCCCCGAGACCGATAGCATATCGACAGCAATTTTGAGCAGATACGGAACCCCGACACTGGTTACTTTTGCTGCAATCAGAAAAAAGACGGCAGCTACAATTCGAACTCGAAATTCAGTATGGTTGGCAGGCCACAGCCAGCGCAATAAACGGGAAAGCCCGCGCCAGCCGGATAATATTTTACCACGCGGTTGGGCATCCGCACTCATTCTACCACTACTCCAGAGAAATCATTTCTGTAGAGCAGCGGCGTACCGCGTTTTTTACCCATTAAGACTGGGACATGAGATCGAGATCAGGTCTTACCGGGGCATTGAGTTGAATCTTGCCTCGTTCATGCCGGGTGACTCTGTCAAACAGTGATATTTTTTTATCAAAAATAAACCGGAACAGCAGTTTTGTCCATGATGTATGAGAGTGAAGTGAGTCATAATATTCACTCGCCGCTTTTTTAATCTTGGGCAGGTTGTTCCAGCTTGTTGAGGGAAAATCATGATGTTCATTGTGATAGCCGACATGCAGAGATACATAAGTCAACGGGCCATAATAACTATAGGTTTCTTGAGGCGGGTAGAGTACATAATGTTCCTGAATCAAACGTGCGCCGACCGGGTGCAGGCCAAAGCCAAGCCAGAAACTCAAAAAGAGATACAGGAATGCATTGAAACCCCAGAAATAAATAACTGCTGCATCTACTGCAAATACCACCAGCCAGTTCAAGACTACCCAGCCATTTAAAAACTGAACTTCTTTTACCCGCGCCGTTCTTACAATCTGGAAAAGGGGATAGAGAAACAACCAGATCGCTTTTCTGTACCAGATATTCTTGACCAGATTTGCTTCCCATTTTTCAGGAATATCTGCATCGAGTTCATAGACGCCTTGAAATGAGTGATGCTTCATATGGTATATTGCAAATGAAACGGAAGAAGGTACCACCATTGGGGTATTTACCAGAATTCCGGCGAGTTTATTCAGCCATGGTGATTTGAAGATCAAATTGTGAGAAGCTTCATGCACCAGCGCGATAAAAGAGTGATTTAGAAATGCGCCAACGAACACTGCAGCGGCCAATGACCAGTACCAGGCCCCTGCAACACCCATAGACCAGGTGATTGCAAATTGTGCTGCCACCCCGATCAAAATAATCGCCATACTCCAGGGATTCTTTTTTCCGAGGAACTGTTTGACCTCGGGGTGTTTCTTTAATATTTCTCTGGTGCGCTCACGGTGGGGTTCTTCCCCTGCAATAAACAAAAACTCGTTGTTTTTTGAGTTTTCTGTGCTTGTAAGGCTGACACTTTGACGAATTTGGTTTGAATTAGATTTTTGATTTGTGCTTGGTTTCGAACTCGACACAACAGATTTCTTTATATTTGTTTTTTTTGTAGCCGCTTTTTTTGCAGCAGATTTATTTTTAACCGCATTTGTTTTAGTTTTGGTTTTCGCTGCTGTTTTTGCTTTTGCCTTTGGCGTGGTTTTTCTAACCGGTTTTTTGATCACTTTCTCTGCCATGGTATCTCCCGCATTGATATTAGGTATAAATATACTAAAAATTGAGAATTGTGGTTATGATTTTGACAAGAAATGACGTGTAAATGACTTAAAGCAAGCTTCTAAGCTGCCGTCTTCTTTAATTTCATTTTCGAAAAAAATACAGAATTAAAGTCAACAGTAAAGAAAAAATTATAGAAGTGACCACCGGAAAGTAAAATTTTACGTTTTCACTTTCAATTGCAATATCTCCCGGTAACCGACCCAGTGGCAGTTTTGAAAGCCATGGCCAGGCCAGACCGGTAAGAATCAACACAACCCCCGAGATGATCATAATCTTTTGCATTTCTCTGAATACATATGGCTGTTGACCCGTCAAGGAGAGTAGGTTGTAGGGGGTTTGAATTATGCTTATGTTGAACTCCAATGCAGAATAATGATTTCTGCAACCTTACCTCAAAAAAAAAAGATTCTTTAAAATTGTTTACAGAATGACGTGTCATTCTATTTATTGTACATGATAAACATTAAAACAGAAATTACAATTAACGCACCTAAGGCAAAGGTATGGTCTGTGCTCACCGGCTTTGCAGATTACAACCGCTGGAGCAAAGTCATCACTGACATGAACGGCTATCCGCAAAAGGGAAAAACTCTGACCCTAACAGTGCATCCTTTACCCGGGGTAGGCTTGCCGATTCCTGAATGTGAGATTACGGTGTGCAGCGAAGAAAAGGGTGAGTTGCGCTGGCAGGGCCCCTCTATTCCAGTCGTCAAGGACGTCATTTCTGCCAATCATTATTTTTATGTTGAGAGCATCTCTGAAAATAAAACCCGATTCATTCATTGTGAAGATTTTGACGGATGGATTACACCCGTACTAAAACCTTTACTCGAAGCCCAGTTGCCAGAGCTTTATGCCGAATTCAATAAAGAATTGAAAGCTGAAGCCGAAAAGTAATCGATCGGGATTTTGAGCGTATGAAGTTAGATACAGAAGTCATTGTCGTCGGTTCGGGGTTTTCAGGCATTGGTATTGGCATTGCCCTCAAAAAAGACAAGTTTGATTTTCTGATTCTTGAGAAAGCGCACACGTTAGGTGGCACCTGGCGGGACAACACTTATCCCGGTATCGCAGTTGACATCGCTTCGTTTACCTATAGTTTTTCGTTTGCCCAGAATCCCGACTGGTCGCGGGTATTTGCCCCCGGTCATGAACTGGCAGAATATGCGCGTAAGTTATCAGTCGATTATGAACTTGAAGCCCATATGCATTTTGGCAAAACAGTCGAGTCTGCAGTTTATAATGAAAAACAAAAATACTGGCAGGTGAATCTGGCCGATGGCTCACAACTTACAGCCCGGTTTTTTATCACAGCGACCGGCGCCCTTACACAACCGAAACTGCCCCAGATTCCGGGCTGGGAATCATTTGTGGGAAAGGTCATCCACACTGCCCGCTGGGATCATACCGCAGATTTACGAAATAAACGGGTAGGCATCATTGGCACGGGTGCGACTTCTGTACAGTTGGCACCGGCCTTAGCACCGATCACCAGCCACCTAACGGTATTTCAGCGTACCCCGATCTGGATTTTTCCCAAACCCGATGCCGAAATCTCTCATGAGATACGGGAACTGTTCAAATTATTCCCGGTGTTACAATGGTTCATGCGGGGCATTTCCAGTTCTATTACTGAAGCAGTGATGGTTCTTGGTGTAATTTACAATCGCCAATTCCCATGGTTGACTAAAGCTTTAGAACAAATTTGTAGAAATCATTTAAATAGTCAGGTGGCGGATGCCTCGCTCCGGGATAAGTTAACTCCCGATTATGGTTTTGGCTGTAAACGACCCAGCTTTTCAAATGAATATTTAAAAACGTTTAACCATGAAAATGTAAGTTTAGAAACAAACGGGATTCGGGAAGTAGTTAAAGAAGGCATTATCACCAACTCTGGTGAGTTAGTTGAACTCGATATAATTATTGCTGCGACCGGCTTCAAGGTATTTGAGTTTGGCAATTTGCCACCGTTCGAGGTCGCTGGCCGCAACGAACTAGAGTTAGGACAATTTTTTGAAGAGAATCGCTTTCAGGCCTATGAAGGTACATCTGTACCCGGTTTTCCCAATCTGTTCATGATGGTGGGCCCTTATTCAGCAGCCGGGGCATCCTGGTTTCAAATGATTGAAGTGCAAACCCGGCACATAATGAGATGTCTAAATGAAGCCAGGCGACGCAAGATGAATGAAATTGAAGTCTCGCAAATTGCGCATAAAAAATATTTCGAAGATATTTTACAACGCCAGAAGAACACTGTTTTCTACAACTCAAATTGTGCCTCTGCAAACAGTTACTATTTTGACAAGCATGGGGATGCACCGTTTTTAAGACCAATGCCCTATCTCGAAAGTGTCTTACACTCCCGATTTTTTAATCTCAATGATTACCGGTACACCAGTTAGCAATGGCAAGACCCAAAGCAACCGAATCTTTGCGCAAAGCCCGCCGTGAACAAATTCAAAAAGCTGCACTGAAAGTTTTTTCAGAGAAGGGCTATCATGCAACCGGCATTGCAGATATAGCCGCTGAAGTGAACTTAGGGCATGGTACCTTTTACCGCTATTTTGCCAATAAGCTGGATATCATGCTGAGTCTTATTGAAGATATTCTCATACAAATGAAAGATATTGCTGAAGAAGAAATCTACCTCAAGGCGACATCCCGGGCCGAATATTTACAGGCGATGTATATGATCGCCATGAAGTACTCGAGTATCTTTTTAAGCTCACCGGCAATAGTAAAAATATTTTTTCGGGAGGCCCATGCCGACCCGGCCATTGCAAAAGAAATTGAATTGACTTTGCAATATTTTCACTCGGTCACAGAAAAGTTTCTGACTCATGGACGAAAACTGAACCTCATAGACCCCGAACTCAATTTGCCCGACTCTGCCCGGCTGATCAATGCAATGATCTTTGAAACTCTGCGCTCATTCTCAGAAGAAGATACCCTGTCAGCAACCCGTATGGTACAGACGATTATTCGACTGATACCGAATGCGCTACAGTTGTAGGTTACCGGCCAAACATAAAAAGTTTATTCAAATTCTACAAATTCAGCAAAAACCCAGCCTCTTTCAGCATCACAGTTGAACCCTTCATCCATAATCAGTTCTATTAGATACCAGTAGTTTTCCCAATTATTCACTTTCACCTTTTCGTTTGTTCGTTTTGGAGTTTTCTATGATTGCATGGAGAGATTTTTAAATATAGCATTGAAAAGAGATCAATATAGTATTTTCCTCTGATCAGGCTCGTCTAAAAACTCATCGGATTTCTAAAACGCATCAAAAAGTATTTGCCGCATGAAAACCATGCTGCAGAGTATGACATGCTTTATCGTTTAGGAATATTTTTTGCTGTGGTGGCCATGGTCTGGGTTATTTATGACATTCTGGTTTACCAGAAAAGAATGAAAGACCTGCAGAAAATACTGTGGATCGCCGGTGCGATAGTCTTTAGCCTGTTAACTGCCATTCTATATTTTATTTTTATCAAGAAAGGAAAATTCTAATATGGAAATCTGGCTATTGATATCTGTAATTGCCGGGACTGCATTCCTGTCATCGGCTTTGACAGCATATATTACCTATCGTCTGGCAGACCGCATGTATGATATCAAAGTCGAAAAGCGCATTGATCGATTGCCTGCCGAAATCGGTGCAGAAGTTGAAAAAGGTGTGAAAGATGCAGCAGAATCCCTTTTGCCTGAATTCGAAGAACGTGTGCGAAATGGTTTTCGCTCGTCTTTAAAAGATGCAACTCGCTTAGGATCAGATTTAACGAGCTCTGCGATAGAGGCTTCTTTAGAAGCCGGTATAAAGAGTGTCGATATGCTGTTTAAGGGTCCCAGAAGATCGAGGTGATAAAAACATCTATGTGACTCAAGCAGATTTATAAACTCCCA